>JBELHE010000105.1:0-2785 GCA_042091575.1 Cryomorphaceae bacterium | reverse complement strand
TTAAAAATAGAGTAATTTACTTTAATGATCAGTCTTTACACTTTAATCGAATTGATAGAGATGAAATAAAGAGTGTAATTTACAATTTAGAAAATAAAAAAGTAGAATACACAGACTACCATATGCCAATACCTTATGGTCAATATAAACAAGTAATAGAAAAAATTTATAATTTGTCAGTTCAAAATGGATATATTTAAAAAAAGTCTTAGAGAAATTGCAATGATTTTATATGATGTTTTATTAACTCTAATATATCTTTTTAGGCCATCTATAAACAAAGACGAATTCTTATTTTTATCAGGATCGGACTCCACACACTTCAATAGCCTTGTAAATTTATTAAATTCTTTAAATAAATTTGAAAAAGAAACTGAGGTTATAGTAATTAATTTAGGCTTATCAATTGATGAAATGAAATATTTGAAGGAAAATTTTAAATATAAAATTAAAGATTTTGATTTTGCAAATAATCCAGACTTTGTAAGCGTTAGAGACGATGATAACAAACTTGGTTCATATGCATGGAAACCCATCTCAATTTACGAAGAATTTAAAAACACATCAAAAAACGTTTTATGGCTTGATGCTGGTTGTTTAATTAATAAAAAATTATCACTTTTAAAAATAATAATTAAAAAAAATGGTTTTTACTCTCCTCAGAGTTCAGACAATATTAAAAAATGGACTCATGAGCAGACATTAAATTTGCTAAAAGCTCCCAATTCAATTCTAAGAAAGAGAAATATAAGCGGGGGTATTGTTGGATTTGCAAAAAATTCATCTCTAGTTGATGACCTTCTCCATGAATGGTACAAGCATTCAATTAATGAAGAAATAATTGCTCCTACAGGAAGTTCTCGTTCAAACCACAGGCAGGATCAAGCAATTTTGTCTGTTTTAATTCATAAATTTAAACTTTCTTTATTGACCCCTCGTACACATCGTATTTTTGGAATTTTAAAACACCAAGATGATGAAAAAGACAACTATTTACAATGAAATGTTCATCAAATAGAATTAAAACTAATTATGAATATTGTTTCTAATTATTTTTATAAAAGTCACTCAAAAGAACTTACAAAGTATATAAAAAGTGATTCAGAATATATAAATATTGTTAATCATAATTCTAATATTCCAGAGCATATGTTTAGTAACATAATTAGGGTTTCTGAAAATATGAACATTAAGGAGGTTTTGACAGAACAATCAAGTAATAAGAAGTATGACCTGATAGTTCTTACAGATATATTTGAATTAACTGATGATATTTATAACTCTTTAAAAAATATAAAACAGTATTTAAAGAGTGATGGCCTACTCATACTCTCAAGCATAAATCCTGTTTGGCATTTCATAATATCTATTACTGAGAAATTAGGATTAAAAGAGAAGACAAGGATCAAATCATATATAAAACCTAACAAAATTGAAACGATTTTAAAAGCAACAAACTTTCAAAGAACAAAAAAATATAACAGGGTTTATATGCCCTTTAAAATTTTTGGGATTGGGCCATTGATTAATCTATTTATGTATTTATTTTTACCTTTTTTAAATTTGGGAATAAGAAATTACTTAGTTTATTCCACCCCTATAGAAAAAAAAGTGAGCCTCACTAAATCAATCTTGATTCCTGCAAAAAATGAAGAGGGAAACTTAGAAGAGCTCATTAGAAGGATTCCAATATTTGATATTAATTATGAAATCATAATAATTTGTGGAGAATCAAGAGATAAAACTTATGAAAAATCATTAGAAATTAAGGAAAAAAATGTAGATTTAAATATAACCGTATTAAAACAGTCAAAAAATGGAAAAGCTAATGCAATATGGGAAGGGCTTGAATATTGTAAAAATGAGGTAATTGCCATTCTAGACTCAGACTTAAGCGTTGACCCAGAAACACTTATCGATTTCTATGAAATTATTGAATACGGAAATGCTGACTTTGTAAACGGTACAAGATTGATATATCAAATGGAAAAAGGTTCAATGCAAATGTTAAATAAATTAGGAAATAGATTATTTCAACTATTGATTTCAAAATTAATATCAACCCAGCTATCAGATTCACTCTGTGGAACTAAAGTGTTTAAAAAGTCGAATCAAGAATTTATAGAAAAATGGCAAAATATAATGTATATTGACGACCCATTCTGTGATTTTGACTTAATATTTTCAGCTGCATATTCTGGAAAAAGGATTGTTGAGATTCCAGTCCACTATAGATCTAGAAAATATGGAACAACTAATATTTCAAGATTTAGAGATGGTTGGAAGTTATTATTTTATTTTTTAAACTCATATTTTTTGTTTAAAACAGACTTTCAGACAACTAGGAATTTAAATTAAAAATGAAAAAATTAGTCACAGTTGTAATTCACAGTTTTAATAGATTTGAATATTTGACGAATGCAATCAATAGTGTATTAAATCAATCAATGGATGATTTAGAAATCATTTTAATTAACGATGAGTCGACTGACGAAAGATATTACCAAAATCATTTTGGTGACAAAGTTAAACAGATTGATATTAGAAGAAACCAAAATCCAAGATGGACAGGTTCAAGGCAATCATTAATTAATATTGGTGTTGAAAATGCAAATGGAAAGTATATAGCACTTTTAGACGATGACGATCAATGGATGGAAAAAAAGCTTGAAACACAAATTGGGGAAATGGAAAAATATTATTTTAAGTTTTATTAAAATGAAGGTTATTTTGTAATTGGAAATTTTAATAATAATTAAAAAAATAAAATTTATAAAAAAAAAAA
>JBELHE010000104.1:0-3740 GCA_042091575.1 Cryomorphaceae bacterium | reverse complement strand
CAAAGATGGATGGTTAGAAAAGATGTTTCATACTTTGATCAAGACACTAGCGATGAGCTGAAATATTGGAATGAAAACGTTGATCCATATATTGCAAATAAAAGCGGTCAAAGAATATGGCAAATAAATAAAGGCGCTAGTCACGGCTGGGATGAACCAAGATCGCCCCTTAAATATTATACTCAACGGGTATATGTTGTCAAAAGAGGACATAATGGAGACTTTATGACTCCCCAAAGAAGATTAAAACAGCTATTTTCTGATATCGAGTACTCAGGAAATCGTGCAGTCTTTAAGTTAATTAGCGGAGGAAATAATCAAACTTTTATGATTATTTCAGGTTTTGATAATCATGATAGAACATCAAGCTCTAATAATCTGCCTGAAGGTACAAATTGGCAAGATGCCTACAATACCAAATTTGGTGAAAATGCTTGGTCTGAGGATTGGGGTGCTCAAAATGATGCAATTGAAATGTGGGGATCAAATTCTGTGAAGATGCAATTTCGACCAGATTTATCAACTGAACTAAATTAAACATTATGAAAAAATTATTATACATCACTTTTTTATTTATCATAACATTATCCTATACACAAGAACAAGTTGCATATGAAGCAATCTGGTTAAATGATGGAATGGAGGAGCAGTATCTGGAAGTTGAAACTTTTTGGTCTGAAATTAAAAAAGAAGCTATTTCGAGAGATTTACAGAACGGATGGGTAGTTTGGAAAGTTGTTAAAGATCCTGAAAACGAGTCTCACTCTAAAAAACCAGACTACATTGTTATGAATGGCTATAAAGATTCAGATCAAAGAGAAAAACAGACAAACTGGGAAGAGCTTGGTATGGAAGTTTATAAAGGAAAATTATCGAAATCTAAGTATAAAAAAGAATTTGCAAAATGGCAAGGCACAAGAAAAAAAACAAGTAGATTTTTAGTTGAAAGGCTAGATAATTCTGAATGGAAAATTCCACCAGGAAGCGAAACAAAAGTTTATTTTAATGGTTTTCAAGCTCTAAATGATGATTATGAAAATTATGAAATGAAATTTTTTAAAAAGTGGCATGAAAAAAGAATGGAAACTGGTGATTTGGGCTGGTGGGAATTCAATAAAGTGATTTCCAGAAGTGATAATGAAAATCAGGATGTTACTCACTTTACTATGGATATTGCACTTATTGATAATTATATGGGTTCATATCCACAGCCTACTGAATTTTCAGATCAGATGTTAATGAAACATGGATCGGAAAGTAGGAAAAGAATTATTGGTGATGAGCTGGAATTAAAATTTGTTCAGTTTCCTCAAAATTAAAATTATATAAACCTAAAAATATCTTTAAAATTTAAATTATGAAAAAATTATTATCAATCACACTTTTGTTTTTTGTTACACTATCCTTTTCTCAAAGATGGTCAGCATATGGCATTAAGGTTGCACCTGAAAATGAAGAAACAGTTTTAAAAATAATTGATGACTATTTTACAAATAACAAAGTAGAAGGAGTTACAGTTAATCTGTATTCAATTATGTTTACTGCTGCAGATCTAAACTTTACCCACGAAGTAATTTTTGAAGGTGATAAAGAATCTATGTCTAAGCTTTACACTCCAGACTTTCAAGATACCGCTTGGCAACTTTTTTCTTCCAAGATCAGTAACTTTGTTGATGAAAATGTGTTTTCAGCTAATGGGTATAGAGCCTTTGAATTTGGCGAACTAATGCCTTTTCAAATGGTTCAAACTTTTACAGGTGATAGTGAAAACGTTAATAAATGGAGAAGTATGACTCGTAAATTAAATGAAAAATACCCTAGAGATTATAGATCTTTTGCATCTGGAGGAATAAATGTTGGGGGGCCAAGTAATGAAGCTAATAATTGGATGGTTACTGGATGGAAATCTTATGCAGATTATTTAGATAATTGGCAAAGTACTCAAAACTTTAACAAAGAAAATCCAAAATATGTAAAAGAAAGAGAGAAAATAAATGCTGATATTGATTACTCAGATGTAGAGCCGGTAAAAAAGTTTATGAGACTCCTTGTCAAACAATGGTAAAAATTAATCACCAATAATGAAACCCCGCTTAGTCGGGGTTTTTTATTTTGAATTTTTTATAATAATTATTTAGGAAGTATATAATTATTAATGTAAAAATTATAGACAAATATGATCCTTCAAAACCAAAGTCTCCACCATTTAAATTATTTGGTTCTAAAATTTCAAATTCTATTAATGAGTATGTGTCCATTCCACTTACATTAAACCCAAAGATTACTTGAAAGAAATTCCAGCTAAAATGCCAAGCAAAGGGAAACCATAGATTTTTAGTGTATATATAAGAAACTCCCAAGGCAATTCCTCCAATAAAAAGTTCTAGAAGCGCAAGATAATTTACATTAGGATTTAAAAAATGTAAAAGAGAAAAAAGTGCAGACGATATTACTAATGATATTACAGGATTAAATGATTTTAATAAATTTTTTAAAACATATCCTCTAACAAATGTTTCTTCTAGAACTGATACGCCTATAAATAGTATAAATAACCATACTATACTAGACAAATCATAGTTGATTCTAGAAAATTGAATTTCACCTAATGATTGTAATATTGCATATCCCATAGCCATCATAAATAAGCCTAGGGTTATTCCTAAAATAATATCATTTCTCTTCCCTTTGATTTCAAAACCCATATTTTTAAATGGTTCTTTATCAACATATTTCATAAAAATCCACAAAAGAAGGAAAATACCCGCCATGTCAAAATATTGAATAATTGTCATTGCTGGAAGATTATCGAAGGTTTCAAGATCAGCTAAAGAAAAATCCATTACTCCAATTCCAGAAAACAATGCTGAAACTCCAATTCCTAGAGCTGAAAAAATAAAAGTAAAGAAAAAGAAAGCAGGTATACTAAGTAAAACTCTAAGCCATCCTTTTTTTGTCAAACTATCACTCATATATTTTTTTTTAAATATAGGTATTAATAAAAAAAAGTAATTATGTGATTAAATTTATTTGATATGACTAATTTTACATAATGTCTAAATTCTTTTTAAAAAATAGCTACGTTTTTTACATTTTATTTATTTTTCTCATGTCTTCTTGCGAAAAAAATGGAAATAATAGCTCAGTAGATGAAAATGATTCTGTTATTGTTGGTCTTTTTAACAGCGTATTGAGCCATGACAGCTTAACGAGACAATTCATAGTTTATGTCCCAACAAATTATAACTCTGAAATTGATTATCCTTTAATGATTAATTTTCATGGATTTGGTGGTACAGCATCAGACTTTGTTGAAACTGCTGATATGAGAAGTTTAGCTGAATCCGAAGGTTTTATAATTATTTATCCTCAAGGGACCAATCTTGGTGGATACCCACACTGGAATTCATCTGCCCCCTCGAGTGATAATAAAAGTTCTGTAGATGATTTTGGATTTGTTGAGGCTATGATTGAAAATATTTCTTCAACGTATTCTATTAACGAAAATAGAATTTATGCAGCTGGTTACTCAAATGGTGGATTCATGTCATACTATCTTGCATGCAATTCTAAAAAATTCGCAGCAATTGGTTCTGTTGCTGGTACCATGATAGATGACAGTTACCAAAATTGTAATGCTTTAGTCCCTACTGCAATGATAAACATTCATGGGACAGCTGATAGTGTAGTTCTTTACGATGGTGATTCATACGGATCAACAGCTATTACAAATGTTGTCA
>JBELHE010000103.1:0-3823 GCA_042091575.1 Cryomorphaceae bacterium | reverse complement strand
TAATTCACATTCAAGAGTTTTTATTTTACTTATAAAATTCTCTGAATCGTGACTCTTAAAACCATCATTAATAAGTTTTTCAATCCATTTCCTAGAGTAGGGAGTGTAAACGACATAGGGCTTTCCATCTTTTTTTACAACCTCATTTTCCTCAAATATTACTTGATCTTTGTAATTGAAGGATTTGATATTAGTTGATTCTAAAAAATCAACTACTTCATTATCTCTTTCTAATGCATATGGTTCATAATCTTTATTCCAAAAAACTTTATCTATTGATATTTCTTTACAGATTTTTTTAAAAATTTTTAAAGGATTACCATTTAAAATTGTAAGAGATGAATTATATTTTTTTAGCTCTAAATTAATTGAGTCTAATTGTTTGTAAATGAATGAAAGCCTGTGGTCATTTTTTTCAAGATTTTTAGTAATATTATTGTCAAAAATGAAAATTGGATACACAATTTCACTTTGTATCAAAGCTTGAAAAAGACCATGATTATCAATTAATCTTAAATCTCTTCTAAACCAAAAAATTGATCTTGAATTCACTAATTTGACTCAATTGTTGATAATCCTCCATCAATTGCTATGATTTGACCAGTAATCCAGCTTGATTTTTCAGAAATTAAATAGTCAATTAAATTAGAAATATCATTAGGATCTCCAATCCTCTTTAGTGGATGTCTGTTGGCTGATTTTTCAATTTTAATTTCATTGTTTAAAAATCTATTTGCTAGAGGAGTATTCACAATAGATGGAGCTATAACATTTACTCTAATTTTCGGAGATAATTCTGCAGCTAGTGATTTAGCTAATCCTTCTATTGCACCTTTGGAGCTAGAAACACTTGTATGAAAAGGCATTCCTCTTTGAACTGCAACTGTACTAAACAAAACTATACTTGCTGAGTTCGAGTTACTGAGATTTTTTAAAACACTTTTAAGTGATTTTATTAATCCTATTAAATTAATCTCAAGATCATCTTTAAATGATTCTAAACTTAAACTTTTAAATGGTCTAAGATTTATGCTACCAGGAAAATATATAAAACTGTCAATAGTATCTGGAATTAAAGATGTATCTAATTCATCATTTAAAACATCATATTTAATATAATTTATATTTTCTGGTAAAGACTCATTAGATCGACAAGCAACAAAAACATTATGCTCTTCTGATATTTGATTGATAAGTGATAGGCCAATTCCCGAGGAACCACCTATTAATAATATATTTTTTTTCATTTTATTTCTCCGAATATTTCAATTAATTTTTCTTTTCTGTAGTTAAATATTTCTTTTAACTGATTTTTTATAAAAAGTGTATTTAGAAATTCGCCAAAAATTCCACCAGGTATTTTGTAGTGAATTACATCCTCCATTTCAATTCCATTTTCAATCTCTTTTATAAAGTGTTTGTGATGCCATAATGAATAAGGGCCAAATCTTTGTTCGTCGACAAAATATTCCTCATTTACTACATGAGTTATTTCAGTTACCCATTTTAAAGGTATTTTTAAAATTGGCTTTACTGTATACTGAATTATTTGACCTTGATAAACAGGTTTAAAATCACAGTCTGTAATTTTAAAATTCATATATTCAGGCGTTATAATAGATAAATTTTTAGGATCTGATAAAAAACTCCAACCTTCATGTTTTGTAATTGGTAGGTCTTGTTTAGTATGAATTTTAAAAATTTTCATAATATTTGTAAATACTCAATTAAAACAAAAGTCATGCAAAAGTTTATTTTATCAATTTTAATTTTATTAATATTTAATTATTCATTTTCTCAAGTTCAATCACCAATTCCTAGCCCAAGAGCAAAAATTGCACAAAAAGTAGGTTTAGTCGATATAAATTTAGATTATTCTAGACCATCTAAAAAAGGGAGAATAATTTTTGGGAATTTAGTTCCTTTTAATCAAATCTGGAGAACTGGAGCTAATCAAGCTACTACAATTTCATTCTCAGATAATGTTAAAATTAACAATCAACTTATTCTAAAGGGGGAGTATTTTATTTATTCTGTTCCCAGAGAGTCAAAATTGGATCTTGTTATATATGAAAAAAATGAATCGTGGGGATCATTATCATCATTTGATGAATCTTTAATTAAAGCAAGAGTAACAAGTGATTTTTATGATTTACCATTTGCAATTGAAACATTTACAATTTCTTTTGGTGATATATCAAACAATGGAGCAAGTTTAAATATATCGTGGGATAATAAAATTGCGATATATGTTATCGATGTTTTGACAAAAGAAAAAGTTTTAGAAAGTATTGAAAACACAATGGATAATAATCCGTCTGTAGCTGACTATAGAAAGGCTGCTCTATATTATTATGAAGAAAATATTGATATTGATAAGTCACTGGAATGGATCGATATAGCTTTTAAGGACTCTGATGATCTTCCTTATTGGCAACTGAGGTATAAAGCCTTGATAAATGAAAAAGCAGGAAAAATTAATAAGGCAAAAAAATATGCTAAAAAAGGTTACGATCTAGCAGTGAAAAATAACTTACCAGATGGTATAAATACACTTAAAATAATATATGAAAGACTACATAATTAGTGTAATAACTGATTACTAATTCAGAAACACCATCCTTGTAACATCGATTAATCAATCGTCTAATTTAGTATCTCCTATATTTGGGTTAAATGAGTATTGGAAGGTGTAATACCCTTGATCGTCCGTAGAAGAATTTTCAGGTGGAGCAGCATCTTTGTAATAACTATACATTCCAATTTTAACATAATAGTTATCAGTGGTTCTAAGAACAATAGTTTTGTCTTTTAATGGTGTAATGTAGGTGCCGTCATCCTCAAACCATCCTTGTCCAGATATATTTGGAATTTTAGGTTGTCCGGCTTTATCCCAATTTTCACGGTTAAATAATTCTGGTGATTTAGAAACATCATTAAAATTCATATTTAAAATATCAATGTAGGCAGATACTGAAGGAGCTGGTGCTCTTTTTGGCTCATTACCACTTCCTGTTTCAACACCTCCGTTGACAATAATCATGGTTCCTCTAACAGCAATATCCCATTCTGTTTCAAAAGGATCAGTTGTGTAACTCGCTTGACCCCCTTTAAAAAATTTAATTTTAACAAAATCACCATTCTCAGGTGCGTGTAAGTTATCTACAACTCCTTCAATAATAGGCTTATTTACAGTAGTATTTTCATCTTTATCACCGCACGAATATCCGAGAATTGAGATGATCACGATTAACGTGTATATTAGATTATTTTTCATTTACCGAATTTAATAATAAGGTTTAACAGAGAATAAATAACCAAACTAAAAACCTAAAAAATAAGAAATTGATATATTTTTAGAGTTTATTTTAATAAGTATATATTTTTTTGAGACTTTTAGTATTGTATTCTTATTTGGCTTATCTAAGAATAAATTTGGTACGTAATAAGCCAGTTGCATTAATATTTGAACTTAGAAAGAGCCTTTAAGTTTATGTAATCAATTATTTTAATATTTGTTGATTCTAGTATAACTTATAGAACACAATTAGCGTTTTAGACTTGATTCTGTATGGGTACATACGAAGACCATTTTTCTCCAGCTTTCAATCCTTTAAAATTATACCTTGGATGATCAATTGTGAGATCATTTCCCATCTTCACTGAATATTTTTAAAAACTTGTTGTCAATAACAGCAGGAACTGAGTATGTTACATAATCATTTGGTCCCGTGTTACAACAACCATCTATGTATGCCACAGTTAATGATTCCAAACTACATTTCTAAATTTTATGTCCAAAGATATTTAGATCTTGTTTAAT
>JBELHE010000102.1:0-4132 GCA_042091575.1 Cryomorphaceae bacterium | reverse complement strand
ATACCATAAAACTTATAATGACAATAAAGATATTTTAATGGACGGTGAATTTATTGACGGGAAGCTTTGGACAGGGAAACATTATATATATGATGAAAACGGATTGTTAGAAAGGATAGACGTTTATAAAAACGGTAAATTCTCAGGAAAAGGAGTACTCTAATCAATCAAGGATTTAATCTTTTTAAAATCTTCCAAATGACTTTTATAATGATCTTGTTTAAAGGCAGATCTAAAGTTCCAAGCTCCATTTAGCTTTATATAAAAAATCCAATATCTAAAATTAAATATTGCTATGATTGGTAATAATACCAATGCTCCACAAGCCAAAAACCATCCTTTTGTTACTGTTATAGGAATTAGAATTATCAACCAATAAATAAAAAAGAAGATGACGCCCAAAGCTAATTTTAAAGATCCATGAAAATGTTGATCTTTTACTTTATTATTTACAAACCAAACGGGAGCTTTGTAAGGGATATAATTAGTCAAAAGACCCAATAAATGAATAGGTGAAAGAAATAACATAAATAAATATGCTAACATCAAAACCAAAGCATTCTTAGGCTCATTATTCATCAGGTATGGTTTAATATTGGATTTTTTAGTAAAGTCTTTAAGTCGGTTAGCCTTTGCAATTAAATCATCATATACATTGCTATTCACTTGTTTTAAAATTTCAATTTTTTTAAGTCTCAATTGTTTTTTTTCAAAACGCTCTGCAATACTATTGTATTTTTTTTCTAATGGGATTTTATGTACTAAATAGTATATCGAATCGTAATTATCTAAATCATCAATACTAATCATTAAAGACTTTAATTGTTCAAAAACATATGAAGACAATTTATTGATTGTTTCTGCTGGCTCATTGATGTACTTTTCAAAGTATTTACTAATATCTATTGGCTCTCCAGCATTCAATAATAAATCACCATTCATACTAAAGTGATTGCCATAGTCTATACCTAATGGGACAATAAATAAAGGAATTTTATAATTGTACTTTTCAGCAGCTCCTAAAGCAATTCTAGCTATTCCTTTTTTGAAAGGTCTCAATGATTTTTTGTAATGGTGATTACCTTCAGGGAAGATGATTAAGTTCCCATTTTTAGATAAAAGATCAAAACATTGGTTAAAGGTTTTTTCATTCATCTTTATTGTATTAACCCCATCACGCTGTCTGTAAATAGGCAGCATATAGAGTTTTGAAAGTATTCTAGCCACCAGAGGCTTTTTAAATATATCAGCCCTTGTGAGAAAATGAGTGGGCTCTTTAGTTTTGCCTGCAATTACTATCGGATCTAAAAAGGCATTTTGATGATTTACAGCATATATTATACCAGCATTTTTTGGTATCCTATTTTGTCCAATATATTGATGATTTTTAAAATAAGATCTTATTCCACTTATTACTACAGCGTAGCCAATTTTATAAAGAAAAAACCAATTTTTAAACCAATATCCAAACCAAATTTTTTTCATAAACTAGCGGAATGATGCACTCACGTTATCTGCAATATTTTTTTGAATATTTTGCATGATTTTATCAACCTCTTTGTCTTTTAGCGTCCTGTCTGAATGTAAAAATTCAAATCTAAGGCCATAAGATTTTTTCCCTTGCATATTCTTTTTATCTCGATAAATATCAAATAATGAAACTGATTTTAGAATTGGAATTTTAATTTTATTGATGCAATTTAAAAGCTCTTTCATTTCAACATTCTCCTCAATCATTACAGAAAGGTCTCTAAATACTTTTTGAAATTTATTTATTGATTTGAATTTAACTTTTTGTTTTTCAACTAAACTTAACAACGCTTGCCAATATATTTCAGCTACAAAACAATCTTCTTTTAATCCAATTTCTTGAGATAAATTGGAGTTTATTATTCCGATTCGAGCAAGTTTAGTTTTGTTATTGGTGTAATTTAAGCCTTCATCCCAAGAACTAAAGTCAGAAAAAATATCAGAATTAAAATAGATCCCAAGTATTTTGAAAATACTTTCAACTAATCCTTTCAATTGATAAAAACTGCTTTTTTGTTTTCCATTGAACCAATGTTCGTCATTTTGAAGACCACTTAAAGCAATCAACAAATGCTCTTCTTCTTTATATTTATCATTAATTAGTTGATAGGTCTTTCCCCACTCATATATATTACAATTTGATTCACCATTCTGCTGGTTGTATTTTATTACTTCCATAGCATTATATACTAGGGATTGTCTTAAAACTTCAGTGTCATTACTTAGGGGATTTAGTAGTTGAACATAGTTTTGATTTTCTTTTTTAGTAGAGTTTAAAATGTCGCTGTAAGATTTTTTGGATAGAGAATTACTCAGAATTTCAAAACCTCCAAGACTAGAAAGATGATTACTAATTAACTGCTTAAGAGCAGCACTATTTTTAACTGGAGTAAAAGTAGGCGAACTATTTATTTTTTTTGGTATATCAATATTATTGTAGCCATATATTCTTAGTATTTCTTCAGCAATATCAGCCTCTCTTGTAACATCATTTCTATAAGCAGGTACAGTCAAAGTAGCTTGGTTGTCATCATCTAATTTTGAAGAAATGTCTAAAAGACTTAATAAATTGACCATCTGCTGATTTTTAAGTGAAAAGCCACATAATTTCCTTATGCCATTGAAATTAACTTTAAAAGATTTGTTTTCAGTTTTTAATGGATGAATGTCAATAATTTCTGAGCTTACTTTTCCACCAGCTATCTCAGTAATCATTTGAGTAGCTTTAACTAATGCTGGAATTACCATTTCTGGATCAACCCCCCTTTCATAACGAAAAGAAGCATCAGTATTTAATCCGTGTCTTTTTGCGGTTTTTCTTGTTGAAATAGGATTGAATAAGGCACTCTCAATAAAGATTTCTTTTGTTGTTGATTGTACTCCAGAATTTATACCTCCAAAAACTCCCGCCATACACATTTCTTTACTGTCATCACAAATCATCAAGTCATCTTGATTTAATTTTCTTTCATTTCCGTCAAGTGTAGTAAATGGAGTATCTTTTTTGGGACACCTTACTTTAATGGTTTTATTATTGATTTTATTTAAATCAAAGGCATGTAATGGTTGACCTAAGTCGTGTAAAATAAAATTAGTAATGTCAACAATATTATTGATTGTTTTTACTCCAATAGATTCCAATTTATTTTTTAACCATTCAGGGCTTTCTTCAACTTTAATTTCTTTAATGACAATCCCAGAATAACGTAAGCACTTGTCAGAATCAAGTATTTCTACTGAAATATTCTCATCGGATCTGTAATTAATTTGATTAACAGAAGGTAATGGCAATAAATTTTTATCCTGATTTATTTCACCTTTAAATTTTAATGCCGCTAATAAATCTCTTGCAACTCCGTAATGACTCATTGCATCTGCTCTGTTTGGAGTCAACCCGATTTCAAAAATAGTATCTGATGATATATTATAATATTCTGATACATTTTTTCCTACACTAACTTTTTCATTAATTACTATAATCCCATCATGACCTTGTCCTAATCCAATTTCATCCTCGGCACAAATCATCCCAAAAGATTCAACTCCTCTAATTTTTGCCTTTTTAATTTTAAAAGGTTCTCCTGAAATTGGATAAATAGTAGTGCCTGGTAGGGCAATAACCACTTTTTGATTCTTCGCCACATTAGGTGCTCCGCATATTATGGTGTAAGGGTCTTTCTCCCCAACATTAACTGTTGTAATATTTAATCGATCTGCGTTAGGGTGTTTTTCAACGGTTAAAACTTCACCAATTACTAATCCATCTAAGCCACCTGGAATACTTTCGAAAACTTCTGATTTTTCAACTTCAAGACCTATATCAGTTAAAAGTTCTTCGGTAAGCTTAGCGCTTAGTTTAAAATCAAGTATATTTTGTAACCAATTGTATGAAATTTTCATAGTTAATTATGATAGTTTAAGAAGATGTAAAATTAATTGGTTTTATCACCTGACAAAAATATTATTAGTAAAATCCAAAACAGATAAATCAACTATTAAATTAAAAAAACAAGAGTTGAATTAAAATTTTTATATTTTTGGCCCTCTAAAAGTTGGTGCCTTAGCTCAGTTGGTAGAGCAATGGACTGAAAATCCATGTGTC
>JBELHE010000101.1:0-4256 GCA_042091575.1 Cryomorphaceae bacterium | reverse complement strand
CATAATGCTTCTGCAGATGTAGAAGCAACGTCAAGAGCTTTTTTTGAATTAGTAAGAATAAATAACTTTAATGTTAATGATTTTGAAGATTTTTCTGACATTTTCAATAAAGTAAACATTGATTATTCTGGCAAGGTTGGATCATTTGGAATTAATCACATAAATCTCAAGGAAGAATCTATAAAAATCAAGAACAAAACAAAAGATGAAACTTTACAAGACTCATCAAATAAAATAAAAAAAATTCTAGGCTTAGAAAACCATTATTCACACCTTCATAATAATTCCCAGTTTTCAGTTCTTCAATCTACCTCAAAAATTGCTGATCTGGTTAAAAAGACATCTGAAATGGGAATGAATGCAGTTGCTTTGACGGACAAGGCTAATATGATGGGGTGTTTTCATTTTTATAGAACAATAAAAAACTACAATGAAAAAAATGAAGGTAACAAGAAAATTAAGCCAATCATAGGTTGTGAACTTAATGTTTGTGAAAATCATCTTGATAAAAATAATAGAGATGATGGATATCAAATTGTTTTTCTATCCAAAAATAAAATTGGATATCAAAACTTAATTAAAATGTGTTCAAAAGGTTATACAGATGGATTTTATTATGTGCCAAGAGTTGATCGAGAAATTGTATTAAAATATTCTGATGGTTTAATTGTTTTGTCGGGAAATAAATACGGTGAAGTTTCAAATAAAATTTTAAATGTCGGAGAGAGTCAAGCAATAGAAGCTCTTGAGTGGTGGAAAAGTAATTTTAATGATGATTTCTATTTAGAGTTAATTAGGCATGGTGAAGAAGAAGATGAAATAGTTAATAATCAACTAATTAAATTTAGCAAGACTTATAATTTAAAATTAATTGCTACTAACAACACGCATTATATTAACAAGGAAGATGCAAATGCACATGATATTTTATTGTGTGTTAAAGACGGTGAAAAACAATCAACTCCAATTGGAAAAGGCAGGAATTTTAGATATGGTTTTAAAAATCAAGAATATTACTTTAAATCTCCGGACGAAATGGTCAAGCTTTTTAATGATATTCCAGACTCAATTTCTAATATATCAGGATTAGTAGACAAAGTAGAATTCTTTGATCTTCAAAGAGAAGTTTTACTACCAAAATTCGAAATCCATGAAGAATTTGAATCATTAGATGATGATGTTGAAAATGAATACTTACGACACTTAACCATAAATGGTGCTAAACGTATCTATGGTGAAATAAATAATGATTTATCTGAAAGAATTAATTTTGAATTAGAAGTTATAAGAAATTCCGGATATCCTGGATATTTTTTAATTGTCCAAGATTTAATAAATGCTGCTAGAGAAATGGGTGTTTCTGTAGGCCCAGGGAGAGGGTCTGTTGCTGGTTCAGTAGTTGCTTATTGTTTGGAAATAACAAAGATTGATCCTATAAAATATGATTTACTTTTTGAGAGGTTTTTAAATCCTGATAGAGTCAGTATGCCTGATATTGATATTGATTTTGATGACGAGGGAAGATCCAAAGTAATTGATTATGTTATTGATAAGTATGGTTCCAAGCAAGTTGCTCAAATAATTACATATGGAAAAATGGCAGCAAAATCATCGTTAAGAGACACAGCTAGGGTTTTGGATTTATCACTTTCAGATGCTGATTTTTTAGCAAAATTAGTTCCCAACACAGTTAAGTTGTCTGATATATTTAACAAGGATAATAAAAAACTCAATTCTGAATTAAGAGCAGATGATTATTCCAATGCCATGGAACTTAAAAAATTATCTGATGGTGATGATTTACAATCAGAAACTATTAATCAAGCAAGAGTAATCGAAGGAAGTTTAAGGAATATAGGAGTTCATGCATGTGGAGTTATAATTACACCTGATGAATTAACAAATTTTGTTCCTGTTGCAACTGCTAAAGATTCTCAATTATATGTAACTCAATACGATAATTCTGTTGTGGAAAGTGCTGGATTACTTAAAATGGATTTCCTAGGCTTAAAGACATTATCCTTAATTAAAGACACAATTAAGTTGGTAAAATATATTCATAATAAGGATATTAATATTGACTTAATTCCTTTAGATGATATTAAAACTTACGAATTATTTCAAAAAGGAGACACTGTTGGTATTTTTCAATATGAAAGCTCAGGAATGCAAAAGTATCTAAGAGATTTAAAGCCAACTGTTTTTGAGGATTTAATCGCTATGAATGCCTTGTATAGACCTGGGCCACTTGAATACATACCCTCTTTTGTTAGAAGAAAGAATGGACTTGAAAAAATATCTTATGATACCCCAGAAATGGAAGAGTTTTTAAAAGAAACTTATGGAATTACAGTCTATCAAGAACAAGTAATGCAGCTTTCTCAAAAAATAGCTAATTTCTCAAAAGGTGATGCTGACTTACTAAGAAAGGCTATGGGTAAAAAAATATTTACTCTTCTTGAGAAATTAAAGCCAAAATTTATTGAAGGTGGAGTAAAAAATGGATATGGAGATGAAATTCTAGAAAAAATTTGGAAAGATTGGGAGGCATTCGCTTCTTATGCTTTTAATAAATCACATTCAACTTGTTATGCCTTAATAGCATACCAAACTGCTTACCTAAAGGCTAATTATCCTGCTGAATATATGGCCGCAGTTCTCTCAAATAATATGAATGATATAAAACAAGTTAGCTTTTTCATGGAAGAATGTAAGCATATGTCAATTAATGTTTTGGGCCCAGATGTAAATGAGTCTTTTTATAAATTCACAGTTAATGAAAATAATGCTATCAGGTTTGGAATGGGAGCTGTTAAGGGTGTTGGTAAAAGTGCCGTTTCAGCAATTATTAAGACAAGAGAGGAAGGAAAATATAAATCTATTTTTGATTTTTCTAAAAGAGTTGACTTAAGGTCTGCTAATAAAAAATCTTTTGATAGTTTAGTATTAGCTGGAGCTTTCGATTTAATCGACGTTAAATCTCACAGAGCACAATATTTCTATGAAAACATTGATGGTCAAACATTTATTGAAAAAGCAATAAGATTTGGCTCAAAGTTTCAAGAAAAACAGAACTCATCACAGGCTAGTCTTTTCGGAGATGCTGATGAGGTTCAAATTGTTGAGCCAGAATTTCCAAGTTGTAACGAATGGTCAAAACTGGAACAGCTAAAAAAGGAAAAAGATGTTGTTGGCATCTATATTTCAGGACATCCACTAGATGATTTTAAAGACACTATTAAATTTTTATCAAATGTTCAATTATTTGATCTAAGAGACCTAAGGCCTTTAGTTGACAAGGAAGTTAGGTTTGGTGGTATTATTGGAGAAGTTCAGCACAGAGTTTCAAAAAATGGAAAAGGATGGGCAACTTTTATAGTGGAGGATTATTACGAATCACAAGAACTCAGAATTTTTGGAGAGGAATATCTTAGATTCAAACATTTTCTTTACGAAAATAATTTTGTTTTTATAAAAATGTATGTAAAAGAGGGATGGAAAGATGCTGATTCTGGACGTATTGGTGACCCAAGAATTCAGTTTATGAATTTTCAACAGCTTCAAGATAGTTTATCTAATAGTGTGAAAAGATTGTCAGTTAAGCTTGAAATTGAACTTATAGAAGATGAGCATATTAAGTTTTTTAAAGATTTAATAAAAAACAATAAAGGGAATCAAGATATAGTTTTTAATGTTTTTGGTAATGGAGATGGGCTAAAAGTAAATTTAAGTTCAACAAAATATAAGGTTAAAATAAATGAACAATTATTAAAAAGCTTGAAAGAAAAAAAATTAGATTTTAGATTAAATTAGTTTATTATTATTCATATTTTTGAAAAAAAATTAATTATGGCATTAGAAATTACGGATGCAAATTTTGATGAGCTTGTACTAAAATCCTCAAAACCTGTTTTAGTCGACTTTTGGGCTGAGTGGTGTGGTCCTTGTAGAATGTTAGGTCCAATTGTTCAAGAACTAAGTTCAGATTATGATGGAAAAGCTATTATTGGAAAAGTAGATGTTGACAGTAATCAAAAGTATGCAGCTCAATTTGGTGTTAGAAATATTCCAACTGTTCTAATTTTTAAGGACGGTGAGCTAGTAAATAGACAAGTAGGTGTATCCCAAAAAAATGTCTACTCTGATTATATTGATGCTCTTTTATAATATATCGATTAGTAGTGTATATTTACACTCTAATTTTTGGTCTGGTAGTTCAGCTGGTTAGAATACCTGCCTGTCACGCAGGGGGTCGC
>JBELHE010000100.1:0-4356 GCA_042091575.1 Cryomorphaceae bacterium | reverse complement strand
AGGACATCCTCTTCACTTCCTCTAAAGTAGTTGATTTTTAATTTTTTGCATAAATCCACGATAGGTTGATCACTAGTATTTTTAGTTGTAGCAACAATAATTTTGTTGATCAATTTTGATTTTTTTACTCTACTGATCATGAATTCAAGCATTGAAATCCCTTCAATTGAATCCATTAAAACCTTTCCTGGAAGTCTTGAACTTGTCATTCTAGCTTCAATTGATGCAACAATATAATTTGCTTTCATTGATCTTCTAGTTTAGACTCAATAATGAAAAGTTTTTTATTATCACTTGTTTTTATATAGGCATTTGGATAAGGATCATTTAACATCCTGATTTTGTTATGTAAATATTTTGCTGTTGAATTTTTTATTTCACTTTGTGTGATTTCAGAATCAATTGGCTTTCGTCTTTTAAAATATGTTGCTTTTGAATCATCTTGTTCAATTATTTCATAATTATTATTAATGATTTCTACTGTAGCATAAAAACCTAAGGTGATAATTCTATTAAAAATCTCAACTAACTTTCCTTTTAAAGAAAATACTAATTGCTTGTAGATATCACCTGAGTCAAGGTTTTTGTTCATTTTGAATAATGTTACACATGATTTTTCTTCTCCGTTTATAATCTGATTCTGTATTGGTGATCCACCTCTATATTTTGGTAAAGGGCTTGGATGTAACATTACAGAATTATATTTTTCAACAAAATGATCTTCAACTATCCAACTCCAACCATACCAAAGAATCAAATCGGGTTCAAAAGATATTAGTTTTTCAGGATTATACTCATCTTTTGACTTTACTATAAAAAAGTTGTGTTCATCTGAAAAATGATTATTTAGAAGATAATAAATTTCTAGAGCCCAGTCTCTGTATGTAATACATGCAATATTCATAAAATTATCTTCTAATATCTCTTATTAATTTAAATGACTCGGCATATAAATTTGCACTCTGAAGACCTCTATATTTCGCCAAAGTAAATACGCCTTCCTTATTCCTGGGAAATGGAGTTTTCTGAATTTCTGATTTATATTCCAATAGCGCTAACCATTTTTCATTTACATTTTTATTTGATAATGATTCAAAATAATTGGGTTGAAAAACATCAGTGAATCTGAACTCAGTTGAAGATAGGACTTCGTAACTAAAGACTTTATCAACAAAAGTTTTTGATGAGGGCCTAGTTGCCATTTGTGTAGCTCTATGAACTATCAAATGGTCGTTATTTGTATCCTCAAAGGAGTGAGTGAATACAGTATCAGGTTTAAACTCGTTAATTTCATTTTCAATAATTTTATTAATATCAATTATTGGAACTTGATCTAACCTTCCACAACTTAAGTTATAGAAATAATAATTATTTACTCCTAAAACATTTAGTGCTATGATTCCGCAATTGTTTCTGTTTTCAATTATTTTTTTTGTGTCTTTTTTATTAATATTTTCTTTTTTGAACCTACATGAGGACCCCTCAGCTATAAAAATAACTCTAAATTCAATTTTATTTTTGTACTTAGACATAATTCCGCCGCAACCTAAAATATCATCATCTGGATGGGCTGCAATAATTAAGACCCTATTCATAATTAATATCTTTTTTTAATAATGATAAAATATGTGAGTCATAATATTTCCCATTAAAGAAATAATGTTCCCTTAAAGTTGCATCTACTTTAAAACCTAGTTCTTTAAAAAAGATTAACTTTTTTTTATCAATCTCATAAATCTCAGCCCAAAGCTTGTTTAAGTTTAAAATATTATATCCATAATTTAAAATTAGCTTTATAGCAATAGGTGAGTATTCTTTATCAATCCAACTAGCATTTTTTCCAATATAGAAATGAATATCTCCATGTTTATTGGGCCAGTCTATGTAAGTAATTCCTGCAACCCCAATAACTTCATCAACTTTCAAATTAACAATAACAAACATTTCAAAATTATTATCACTTATCATTTTAAAATACCAGTCTTTGATTTGAGTTAAAGAAAAATCTCTATACTCTCTAAAATATTTTCTTAACCTATCATCATTTCTCCATTTTTGAATAATTGGTAAATCGTCAATCTCAATTGCCCTAATTCCAATATCATCTTTTTTTACCATATAATATCCTCTTTATATAGACAATCACCATTCTCTTTATTTTCTGAAATTTTCTTCCCCACAATTTTATTTATATCATTAACTGAGATTGCATTTTCTGGACAAGGTCTCTGAAACTGAACATCTTCTTTATTGATAATCTCACCCTGAAATTTGTTTGTTATTAATCTAATAGATCTTCTTTGTAAAACTACAGTCTCTTTCTCATTATCTTCCACTTTCTTTAGACTCAACCCCATTGCGGTCTCTAGTAATCGAGCATCGTCTACCATTTTTCTCCATGAATTTGGATCCATTGAAAATGGATGGTCAGGTCCTTTCCTTGAAGTATCATCTGTGAAATGTTTTTCTATAACCTTAGCACCTAATGCAATTGATCCCAAAACAGTTACACTGCCATGTGTGTGATCACTTAACCCTATGATTATGTTGGGAAAAAGTGTTTTATATGTATTTATAACGTTTAAGTTTATATACTTAAAATTTTCTTTTTTACCAGTATAATTTGTATTGCATTGCATGAGTATTATATTTTGATTTATTGACTCTAATATTTTAATAGCATCAACAACCTCCTGAATATTTGACGCCCCTGTTGCTATTAAAACTGGTTTGTTTTGATGCGCGATCTTTTCTAACATTGCATGCCAAGTAATATCACCAGATCCAATTTTAAATGCAGGAACAAAATCATTTATGTAATCTACTGTCTCCAGATCATATGGTGTGGTAAAAAAAGTAATGTCTAATTCATTACAATATTCACTTAACTGATTAGTCCATGATCTTGGTACTTGAGCATCCTTATATACATCAAAAATAGATTTATCCCATTTGGATTGGTGACTGAATTTTCCACCTAATTTTTTGAACCCGTAATCACTAACATACTTGTCAACATTATGGTGTTGAAATTTAACTGCATCTGCTCCTGATTCTTTTGCTAATTTAATTAGCAATTTTGCTCTTTCAATTTCTCCATCATGATTGGCGGCTATATCTGCAATAAAATATGTAGGAAAATTTATACCGATTGAATGCTTCCCTATTTTTATATCTTTAAATTGGTTCATATATTTTTCTTAATTGATTCAATTGTATCTAATAATTTTGGCAATTTTCTATTATATTTTTTTTCATAAAAAGAAGAATTTAATGTTTGATCATTAGATCGATTAGCCCGGTCTTTATAGGCTTTAATGTACCCTTTTTTTAAATATCTTGTGTTGAGTGAAAGTTTTTTAAATAATTCCATTCCAAATTCATATTTAGAACAAACTTCTGACCCTGAAATATGAAAAACCTTTGTCTCATAACTATTTTGATCAATTAAAAAGTTCAATTCAAAAATAAAATCCCAAACTGAAATAGGCGTAAACTGGACATCATCAAATAAACTTATCGTTTTTTTTTCTTTTGAAGAACTTAAAATCCATTTAACAAAGCCTTTTTTTTCTGAATATTTATTAAAACCAACTATTGTAGTCCTAATTATAATACTTTCTCTATTTGAATTTAACAAGAAATATTCACCTAACTCTTTAGACTTCCCATAAATATTTGTTGGTGATTTATAATCCCCCTCTTTTGCCATATGAATATTAGAAGGAAAAATTGCATCAGAAGATATATAAATTATCTTCACATTTTTATCTGTCGATGAAATTAATTTCTCTGTTGAGAGCCCATTAATTATAAAAGCATCTAATGAATTTTGTTGACAATAATTTACATCTGTTTTAGCTGCACAATGAATAATTAATTCTGGTTTTGACCAATCTATTAATTCATTGTAAGACTTGTTGGATAAATCAAAAACTTTGTAATTAAAGGGTAATAATATTTTTGAGCTACCAGTACCAAAAACTTTATGCTTTGTTGATAATGCTAAAGCCAAATTTGAACCTAACATTCCTGATGCACCTGTTACTAGAATTCTTTTCATTTTTTAGTTTAGTCTTTTATAACCAAAATGACAAATAGGACCATTCAGTAAAGTATTTATGTTTAAAATTTTAGATTCATTTTTTTTAGTTTAGTCTTTTGAAACCAAAATGACAAATAGGTC
Source organism: Cryomorphaceae bacterium (assembly GCA_042091575.1). Taxonomy (GTDB): domain Bacteria; phylum Bacteroidota; class Bacteroidia; order Flavobacteriales; family Flavobacteriaceae; genus Eutrophosalina. The sequence goes on along the minus strand of JBELHE010000100.1, from coordinate 170 downwards.
CATCCAGAAGAGTTTTTATGTCTAAAATTTCAGATTCACATTTTTTAATTTTTTTGAATATGTCGTTAAGTACTGAAAAATACATTTCAAGATATTCAAATGAGTGCTCCGTGCATGCATAAAAATTCGTGCTAGCTAAAAAACCTTTTTAAGCATTTCTTGAGTTACTA
>JBELHE010000099.1:0-4378 GCA_042091575.1 Cryomorphaceae bacterium | reverse complement strand
AGAGGAAATATTTTAGATGTATTCTCTTATTCAAATGAAAATCCTATAAGAATACAATTTGACGATGATAAAATTGAAAGAATAAGGGAATTTAATATTGATACTCAATATTCAATAAATGATATTAAAAAAATTAAAATTTCTCCAAATATTAATTCTGAGCTTTTAGAGAAAAATGACAGTGTTATTAATATAATTAATAACGATTATATTGTTGTAATTAATTCATTGGAACTTATTAATGAAGAACTTAAAAAGCTTAATCCATCAAATGACTTAAATTACTATAATCAAAAAAAATTCAATGAAGAAATAAAGAATAAGCTTACTCTTTTTTTAAACAATAAAACTGAAAAAGTATTTTACGATTTTAAAATAAAACCACAACCATCATTTAATAAAAATTTTAATCTTTTAAATGATAGTTTAACTGACTTTTTCAAAAAAGGATATAAACTAAATTTATTCTTTTCAACATTTGAACAATCTGAAAGATTCAAACAGATTCTTGATAAATATGAAAGAGAATATGAATATAAATCTATAATTAAACCTATATATAGAGGTTTTATAAATGAGAATGAAAAAAAACTATACTTGAGCGATCATGAGATTTTTAATAGATTTCACAAATTCAAATTAAGCAAAAGATTTTCTAAATCTAAAAGGATTAAAATTTCGGAATTAAACAAATTAGAACCTGGAGATTATGTAACTCATATTGATCATGGTGTAGGGATCTTTAAAGGGCTAACAAAAATTGAAGTCAATGGTGCAAAACAAGAAGCGATAAAACTTAATTATGGAGAAAGAGACACAGTTTATCTTAGTGTACACTTATTTCATAAAATTTCTAAATACAATAGTAAAGATGGAACTAGGCCTAGGATTTATAAGCTTGGATCTGGAGCATGGGAAAAGTTAAAAAATAAAGCAAAAATAAAAGTTAAAAAATTAGCTTTTGACTTAATTAAATCCTACGCAAAAAGAAAAATAAGTGAAGGGTTTGTCTATAAAAAGGATAGTTCTATCCAAAATGAACTTGAAGCAAGTTTTTTATATGTTGAAACTGAAGATCAAATCAAAGCAAATAAAGATGTGAAAATGGATATGGAATCTAGTTATCCAATGGATAGATTAATATGCGGAGATGTTGGTTTTGGTAAAACAGAAATAGCAATTCGAGCAGCATTCAAAGCAGTTGATAATGGTAAACAAGTTGTTATACTTGTTCCTACAACTATTTTAGCTTTTCAACACTATAAGACTTTTACAAAAAGATTTGAAGATTTTCCAATATCATTTGACTACTTGAACAGATTTAGATCAGAAAAAGATAAAAATAAAATCATTAGTGATATTAATTCTGGTAAACTAGATATTGTTATTGGTACTCATCAAGTAGTTAATGATAAAATCAAATATCCAAAATTAGGATTATTGATTGTAGATGAAGAACAAAAATTTGGAGTTAATGTTAAAGAAAAAATTAGATCATTGAAAGAAAATATCGATGTTTTAACATTAACGGCCACCCCCATTCCAAGAACATTACAATATAGTTTAATGTCAGCTCGAGATCTATCTATTATTAATACACCACCTCCTAACAGAGTTCCTATTCAAAGTGAGGTAGTTAGATTTGATAATAATTTAATAAGAGATTCTATACAATTTGAAATTCAAAGAGGAGGACAAGTGTTTTTTGTACATAATAGGATTGATAACATAAATGAATTTGGAATATGGCTACAAGACCTAGTTCCATATGCGAAGATTAGGGTTGCACATGGTAGAATTAATGGTAAAAAATTAGAGAAAATAATGCTTGAATTTATTAATAATGAATTTGATATATTGTTATCTACTACAATAATTGAAAGCGGACTTGATGTTCCAAATGCAAATACTATTTTTATTAATAATGCCCAAAACTTTGGACTAAGTGATTTACATCAAATGAGAGGAAGAGTTGGTAGGAGTAATAAAAATGCTTTTTGTTTTTTTATAACGCCTCCAATTTCAGCCATTAACAATGATGCAAAAAAAAGAATAACAGCAATTAATCAGTATAGTGACTTAGGGTCTGGGTTTAATATCTCAATGAAAGATTTAGAAATCAGAGGATCTGGTGATATTCTCGGTGGTGAGCAAAGCGGTTTTATTAATGATATTGGATTTGAAACTTATCAAAAAATATTAAGTGAAGCTGTTAATGAACTTAAAAACACTGAATTTAAGAGATTATTTAAAGATGATCAAATTGATGAATCAACAAAAGAAGAAACAATCATTGACTCTGATCTTGAAATATTATTTCCAACAACATATATTCCAAGTAGTATTGAGAGATTGAATCTTTATCAAAAATTATCAATAATTGAAAACAATGGAGAATTAGAATTATTTAAAAATCAACTGATAGATCGATTTGGTTATCTACCTATTGAAACTGTAAATCTGCTAGAAAGCGTGAAATTAAAATGGATTGGTAAAGAGCTTGGATTTAGAAAAATTGTTCTAAAGAATAAAAAAATGCTTTGCTATTTTATTAAGGATCACAAAAATAATTTTTTTAAACAAAAAACTTTTGATCGTATAATGCAAAATATTAATAAGGTTAATGATTGTAAAATACAACAGTTAGAAAAAAATGGATTAAAAAACTTGTACGTTGTTTTTGAAAAAATTGATTCTATTGAAAAAGCTTTAATTTATCTAAATAGACTTTAGCTTATTTATTATTGAAAAAGCTTTATCAACTTCTACTTCATTGACAAGGATTGTAAATTCATTAGAAGTGGATATTATTTGAGAAACATTGATCCCATCCCATGAAAGTTTTTGAAATACAAAATAATATATTCCAGGGATTGATACATTTTCTTCTGGTAATTTAAATGAAATTGAACATAGATTTTCTGTCCTACTAAAACAAAACTCATTGGTTAGTTTTTCTTCTACTAGTTTTGAGAGATTAGCGCTAACAACAATATTACATTCATCTACACCACGTGAACTTGTATAAAAATTATTTTTACTTACATCCAAATTTTTAAGTAATGATGATTGATTTATTAAGAGAGAATCTGAAACTTTAAAATTATAATCTACCAGATTTGACCTTACAGTGATATCACCTATTTTTTTTAAAACCTTTATTATTCTGTGGGTATGTTGGAACTCTAAATTTATCGAAAGTCTGTTAAGAGCCATAACGATAGCACCATGATTTATATCTTTTCTTAAAATTTCTTCAATATCAGGTTTTATATGACGGGATAATGAAGTTAAATTTATGATACCATCAGACAAAGCAGAACTTAAAAATGGCTTTGTCTTTATGTACTCAGTAACGGCTTGGGATATGGTTTTCAATTCAAATTGTTTTAAATTTCACAATTAATTATAAAACTAACAATTTAATTTCAGTTAATAATAAAATTGTACTTACTTGATAATTAAAATCCATATTTTTGGATTCATATGGAAAGTAACCAAAGGTATACTATAACTTCTGCACTTCCATACACTAATGGCCCACTACATATAGGCCACCTAGCGGGAGCTTATATACCAGCAGATATATTTGCTAGGTACAAAAGATTGACTGGAAATGATGTTGTTTATATATGTGGAAGCGATGAGCATGGTGTTGCTATTTCTATAAAAGCAAAATCCGAAAAGAAAACCCCAAAAGAAATCATTGATAAGTATCACAATATAATTAAAGACTCTTTTGAATCCTTTGGAATTTCATTTGATAATTATTCAAGAACTTCATTACCAATTCATCATGAAACTGCATCTGAATTTTTTATAGATCTTGAAAAAAAGAAAGTATTTGAAATCAAATCTTCAAATCAACTTTTTGACCAAAAAGAAAATCAATTTTTGGCAGATAGATTTATCGAGGGAACCTGTCCAAATTGTGGATACGAACATGCTTACGGTGATCAATGTGAAAACTGTGGTTGCTCTCTTAGTCCATCTGAGCTGATTGATCCCAAATCAAAGTTAAGTGGAGAAAAGCCAATTAAAAAAGAAACTACACACTGGTTTCTACCTTTAGGTAATTATGAAAAATTTTTAACTGAATGGATTATTAAAGGGAAGAAGAATAAATGGAAAGCAAATGTTTACGGACAGGTAAAATCTTGGATTGATTCGGGTCTTAAGTCCAGAGCAATTACTAGAGATTTAGACTGGGGAATTTCTGTTCCTCACAAAAACGGGAAAGGAAAAGTTCTTTATGTTTGGTTTGATGCACCAATTGGATATATATCCTCTACCAAAGAATGGGCAGAAAAAAATGGAAAAAAATGGGAGCCATATTGGAAAGATTCTAAAACTAAATTAATTCACTTTATAGGAAAAG
>JBELHE010000098.1:0-4465 GCA_042091575.1 Cryomorphaceae bacterium | reverse complement strand
CATCACTTCTTCCGAAATCATTTATAATTTTTTCAATTGCCTTTTTACATTGAATCAGATCAGTCAGTTCTGCAAATGCGTAGCCAATCTTAATTCCTGTCTTTGAATAAAAATTAACTAAATCATTAATACTTTCTTTATTTCTTCCAATAATTATAGGGATTGCATTTTCTTCAACTAATAAAGAAACAATGCCCTTACCAATACCTTTTGAACCGCCAGTTACAATAATTATTTTTTCTTTAAGTCCTAAATCCATACTACAAATTATAAATTTTAATTGCATTTAAGCCCATAACATTTAGTTTAGTTTTTTTTGAATGACTTTTAAGATAATTTTTAACTAAATCAATTACTTTATTATATTTAGCTGCAAGAAGACAAACTGGCCAGTCTGAGCCAAAAAGTATTCTTTCAGGGCCAAAGGACTTAAAAACATGATCAATAAATGGGTAAAAATCATTATCATTAAAACTATAACTTTTAGTTTCTGTAACCATACCAGAAAGTTTACAACTCACATTTTTAAATTTAGATAATGCAGTTATATTTTTTTTCCAGTGTTCTGTCATTGAATTTGAAATATTAGGTTTAGCAATGTGATCTAAAATAAAAATTTGTTTTGGAAATTTTTCAACTAAGGCAATAGCAGCAGGTAGTTGTCTAGGTAAAATAAGTAAATCGTAAGTAAGTTGATAGTTTGATAGTTTGCTAATTCCTTTTTGGATATCAGATCTAAGCAAGTAATTATCATCCTCTGCTTGGACAATATTTCGAATTCCCTTAAATAATGGATTAGTTTTGTAATTAGCTAATTTATAATCAATATTTTTAGTTGTTAAATCAATCCATCCAACTACACCCTTGACGAATGAGTTTTTCTCTGCACAGTTTAAAAGAAATTCGTTTTCATTTTCTGATTGATCCGCTTGTATAGCTATACAACCATCTATACCATTATTATCCAGATTTGGTTTTAAATCTTTTGGAAGAAAATCTTTTTGAAGTATTTCCATTGAAGATTCTATCCATTTATCTCTTATTGGATTATAATTCCAAAAGTGTTGATGACTATCAATTGTCATTTATATGCTATACAAGTTTGTTTAGAAACACCTAAGCCGTCAATTCCTAATTCTACAACATCACCTTCTTTAAGATACCTAGGGGGATTTAATCCTAGTCCAACCCCAAATGGTGTTCCTGTTGAAATTATATCCCCAGGTAATAAAGTCATAAACTGACTAATGTAACTGACAACCTCTTCTACATTAAATATAAAATCAGATGTGTTGCTGTTTTGCATTTCATTACCATTTACTTTAAGCCAAAGATTTAAATTATTGGGATTATTAATTTCATCTTTTGTAGCTATAAATGGTCCAATAGGCGCAAATGAATCACAACTTTTACCTTTTACCCATTGACCTGAACGTTCGATTTGAAACTCTCTCTCACTAACATCATTGTGGAGAATATAACCAGCAACATACTTTAAAGCATCTTCCTTAGAAATATAACTTGCTTTTTTTCCAATGACAACAGCTAATTCAACTTCCCAATCAGTTTTTGAGCTGTTTTTTGGAATTATTATAGGATCATAAGGACCAGTAACAGCAGAGCTAGATTTAAAAAAAAGAACTGGTTCACTTGGTACATCCATACCACTTTCAGCAGCATGTTTAGCATAATTTAATCCTACACAAACTATTTTTGATGGTCTAGATATTGGGGGCCCAATTCTGACAGTATTTTCAATAATTGGACATTTCTCTTTATTTTTATTTAGCCAGTTTCTTAGTTTTTCAATTCCGTTGTCGCCAAAAAAACTTTCGTTATAATCATCCACAAAAGAGGAAACATCAAATCTTTTATTATTATCAAATTGAATTCCAGGTTTTTCTTTATTAATTTCTCCAAATCTAATTAGTTTCATAATTTTTATTTTGAATTTAATTTTATAAATCCTCCGTCAATAGCATAATCAGATCCAGTTATAAAACTTGATTCTTCAGAGCATAAGAATAAAGCTAGATCAGCAATTTCCTGGGGTTTTCCCATTCTACCAATAGGTTGAGTTTTTGATAAAGTATTAAACATCTCTTCTTCATTTCCTGGATAATTTTTTTTAATAAACCCATCTACAAATGGAGTATGAACTCTTGCAGGAGAAATAGAATTACATCTAATTTTATATTCAATATAGTCTTTTGCTATTGAGTTTGTCATACTTAAAACAGCGCCTTTCGTCATTGAATAACCAAATCTATCCTTTATTCCAATAGAGCCTGCAATTGACGCTAAATTTAAAATTACTCCACCACATTTATTTTTCTTCATAAAGGAAATACACGCTTTAGAACAATTATATACACCTTTAATATTTATATCATATAATTTATCTAAGTCTTTTTCATTACACTCTTCAATATTTCCTATGTGAGCAATTCCGGCATTGTTTATTAAAATATCGATAGATTTAGATTGTTGTATTTTATTAATAGTTTTTTTTACTAATTCAAAATTTGAAACATCACACTGAAAAGAGTTTCCAATACAACCATCTTTAATAATTTTATCTACTGTTTTATTGGCAGCATCGATATTAGAATCTAAAACATTAACAAGAGCACCTTGTTTTGCAAATGTCAAAGCAATAGCTTTTCCAATACCGCTTCCTGCTCCTGTAATCACAGCATTTTTATTTATCAAAGAAAATTTTGTTTTCATATTTTTGATTTAAAGTGATATTCCCCTTTTCCAAGGTATAAAATCATTTTGATCTAGTATTCTAGCTTTTGATTCTAATTTACCACTGGCAACTTTAATTATATGTTTTAATAATTCTAGCGCACACTCTTGGACACTTTCTTTCCCCTCAATGATTGATCCTGTATTAAAATCAATGATATCTTTCATTTTTTTATAAACTGACGAATTTGATGAAATTTTTATCACGGGAACAGCTGGGTTACCTGTAGGAGTTCCAAGCCCTGTTGTAAATAAAATTAGATTTGCACCTGACCCAGCTAATCCAGTAGTTGATTCAACATCATTTCCTGGTGTACATAAAAGATTTAAACCATTTTTTTTAATTTGTTCAGTATAATCTAGAACATCAACTACAGTTGAAGAACCACCTTTTTTTGCTGCACCAGCTGACTTTATTGCATCAGTTATTAATCCATCTCTGATATTTCCAGGTGAAGGATTTGCATAAAAACCAGATCCTAGTTCTGAAGCTTTTGAATTGTAATTAGTCATTAATTTAGCAAATTTTTTAGCAATATTAGAATTAGAACATCTGTTTATTAGTTCTTGCTCTACACCATTTAGCTCTGGAAATTCAGAAAGAATCGCAGATCCCCCTAATGCAATAATTATATCGGAAAGATGACCTAATGTAGGATTAGCTGAAATACCTGAAAATCCATCTGAACCTCCACATTCAAGCCCAATTATCAATTTATTTATTGGAGCAGGTGATCTAACTATTTTATTTGCATAAGTAAGACCCACAAATGTTTTTTTTATCGAATCAGATATAAACTCATTCTCAGATTTACTTTTTTGTTGTTCCAAATAATAAACTGGTTTTTTTGATTTTGGACACATTTTTTTGAGAGATCGTTTTAAGATACCTATTTGAGCATGCTGACAACCTAGACTCAAAATTGTTGCTCCAGCAGTATTTGGATTGTTTATATATCCAGCTATTAAATTACAAAGTGTTAAAGAATCATAACTAGTCCCGCCACAACCACCTTCATGAGTTAAAAAATATATTCCATCAACATTAGGAAATAATATGTTTGATTTTTTCTGAGTTCTTTTTTTTTGAAGATTAACTTTTAAAAGTTCATCACTATTAGCTCCGGATTTATATTTTTCTATTATCTCACTTAAATCATAGTCTTCATCATTCTGATTTTCATAGCCCAAAGATTTAAGCATATTTTTCTTAATTTTCTCAATATTTCGATTTTGACAAAAAACTAACGGAATTACAAGCCAATTATTTTCAGTACCCACTTTTCCATCATCTCTGTGATATCCTTTAAATGTGGTTTTTAAAATATTTTTGATGCTCGGTGATTCCCATTTTTTCTTTTTAAATTTTTTTGGCACGCTATATTCCTCGGTTTCGTGAATAATATTTGTAGTTGTAATTTGTTCCCCTTTTTTAATATTTTTTTTTGCTGTACCAACAGTTACCCCATACATATAAATTGGATCTCCAATATTCAATTTTTGAGTTGAGAATTTGTGTTTTGCTTTTATGTTGTTTACTAGTTTATATTTTTTATTATTCACATTGATAATATGATTCTTTTTTAAATCAGTTAATGCAACTGCAATATTATCTGATGGGTTTATCTTTAAGGTTTTATAATTCAATCTTACATTAATGTAAAAAAAAACAGCTAAACTTTGACAAGAATAGCTGTTTTTATTGTTTTAGTAG
>JBELHE010000097.1:0-4498 GCA_042091575.1 Cryomorphaceae bacterium | reverse complement strand
TATTAATTTTTAGTTCATGTAAAGATCTAAAAATTTCAGAAAAATTTGTTTTACTCCCTATGGTTAAACACATTAACTACAGTGGTAAATCATCGAATTTAAACCACACCTCTGAATTTGTTTTTTTCTCTGAAACTAATCACAAGCTACCTGCGTTAATTGACAACTCAATAAATTTAATAGAGGGAACTAAGTATAGCCATAACATATCCTTTAAAATAAACACAGATTCTGATATTCCTAAAGAAGGGTATTCTATGAACATTAACAAAGAAAAAGTTGAAATTACAGCAAAAGATCATGCCGGTCTATTTTATTCTTTTACTACATTAACTCAACTTATTAGTGATTCAAAAGACCTATTAATAGATTTACCAATTGTTTCAATAAATGACTATCCGTCCTTAAATTACAGATCTATTCATATCGATGTTAAACACCATACCGAAAAAAAAGATTACTATTTCAAATTAATCGATCAATTAGCATCAATAAAAATTAATGGAATTATTATAGAATTTGAAGACAAACTAGGTTATCAAAGAAGACCCAAAATTGCAGCGCCAGACAGTTATTCAATTTCGTGGTGGAAAAGCTTAAGTGAATATGCAAATGAAAGAAACATTAAGATAAGTCCTTTAATACAAGGTTTGGGGCATGCATCTTATATTTTGAAACACGACAAATACAAAAAATCAAGAGATATTAATGATGATGATTGGGCTTTCAATCCAATTGATCCTGAAACTTATAATATTCAATTTGATTTATATAAGGATGCAATTGAGGCAACTCCTTTTGGGCAATACCTCCACGTTGGTGGTGATGAAGTTAAAGTTATTGATAGAGATGAAAAAAAAGGTTTTGAATTAAACTTACTTTGGCTAAATAAAGTTGCAGAATTTGCAAAACAAAATAATAGAATACCAATTTTTTGGGATGATATGTATTTAAAACACGGTGGTGTTTGGATGGTGACTAGAAATACTAAACTTAATAAGAAGGAAGTTGATAGCATTTGGATCAATAAAGAGGAAAAATTAACTGAGTATTTAAATGATTTTCCGAGAAACTGCATTTACATGAGATGGAATTATTTTTCACCTTGGTCGGAGGGAAATCTTAAAACTATTGACTGGTACAAAGAAAATAATTTAAAAGTTATGGGTGCAACAGCTGGTCAAACCAGATGGATATTAATGCCTCAAGATTATAGTAACATAGAGTCTATAAAATCCTTTGCATTAAATTCTGTTGATAAAAAATTAGATGGATTATTGTTAACATTATGGGATGATGATTCACCTCATTTTGAACTTTATAAAAGAGGAATATATGCTTTTTCTGAATATACATGGTCTGGAAAAAACTCTAAAATCAAGGATTTCAATTCTAATTTTTTTCATAGATTTTTTTCATCAAAATTGAAAAAAAATTCAAACAATTTCATCGATAAACTAGATGATCCTGTGAGAGATTGGGCGAATCTTTTTGTTAAAAAAAATATGCATAGGAACAGAATATCAAAATCATTAAACCCAAATAACTCTATAATTGATTTGCCATCAAAAAATAAAAAAGGGATATGGAGTAAAAATTTCCAAAATAAAATCAACATATCTAAAAAACATATCATAAATCTTAATGCTACACTAGATGAAATAAAAGAAATAAAAAAAATATCAACTAGAGGAAATTATACATTAGAGGTCTATGAACAAGTTGCCGAACTTATAAAGTTTAGCTTTGAAACTTTTTTAGCAATACATGAATATGATAATCAAAAAATCACACTAACAGATTTAAAAAAAAGACAAAAATTATTTAATTTAATAAGAGAACAATTTGAAAAAGTTTATTCAAAAACTAGAAATATTAACAAACCTTTAGACTATATTCTTGATCAAGACCACCACAATCATACCGCGAACCAAACACTAAATATGGATTGGCAATTTATAGCTGAGATTGAATTATTTAAAAAAATTATTAAATTGAATTAAAGTTTAAAAGAATGAGATTTATTTATGAATTAAAAATTTAATTATAAGTATATTATGTTAGATAGAAGAAACTTTATTATAAAAACATCAATGTTGGGAACAGTACCTCTATTGCCAAATTTTAATTTTTTTAAAAAATCTAATAATATTGTCAGAACAGCTCATATTGGTGTTGGAGGAATGGGTAAATCTGATCTAAGGGACACTGCTTCTCACAAAAATGTTAAAGTAGTCGCACTTTGTGATGTAGACTCTAATGCACTTGAAGAAGCTGGAAAACTTTTTCCAACTGCAAAAAAATATAAAGACTACAGAGTCCTAATTAAAGAAATGTCTGAAGATATTGATGCTGTGATTGTTTCTGCGCCTGATCACACACATGCTCCAGTATCAATTCTTGCAATGAAAAACAATAAACATGTTTATTGTCAAAAACCCCTTACTCATCATGTTTCAGAAGCAAGAGAAATGAAAAAATTATCAGAGGAAAAAAACTTAATAACACAAATGGGAATTCAAGTTCACTCATTTTACGATTACAAATTAGCGACTCTTTTAATTCAATCGGGTTTAATAGGCAAAGTGAGTAAAGTAAGAGCGTGGTCTCCCAAGAATTGGGGTTATGATGGATCCAAACATACTGGTGTTGATGATATTCCTCAAAATCTAGACTGGAACTTGTGGCTTGGTACTGCCCCACTAAGGCCTTACAAAGAAAAAATTTATCATCCTGGAATGTGGAGAAAAATAGTGGATTTTGGATGTGGTACATTAGGAGATATGGGAGTTCATATCTTTGATACACCCTACAATGCATTACAATTAGATGTTCCACTAACAATAAAAAACAAATGCAGAAAATACAACAACTATGCTTTTCCTGAAAGGAATTTTGTAGAGTATGATTTCCCTGGCACTAAGTTTACAACTGAAAAATTAAAGTGGATATGGGAAGATGGAAAAGGAGCACCTAAGAAACATAAAGATTTAAAATTACCTAACAACGATAAACTTCCTCTGCAAGGAGCAATGTTTATAGGTGAAAACGGAAAAAAACTTCTTTTGCCACACTTCATGGAACTACCTAGGTTTATAGAAAATAATGAATACAAAGACTTCGATGTATCATCGTTTGTAAAAAATAATCAGCTTAGTAAAGTTCCTGTAAGAGATTACGATGGTGAATCACATTTACATTATCATCAATTTATTGATGCTTGTTTGGGTAAGGATAAATGTACTGCACCATTTACATACTCCGCTAAACTAACAGAGACAATACTTTTAGGTGTTATTGCTGGGAGATTTCCTGGAAAAACTTTAAATTGGGATAGTTCAAATGCTAAATTTAAAGAAACTGAAGTAAATAAATATTTAAGTTCAACGTATAGAAATTTTTAAATCATGAATAATTTTAACAGAAGAAGTTTTTTAAAATCCTCATCAATACTAGCTGGAGCAACATTAGTTACACCAAGCTTAATAAGCTGTCAAAACCCCAATTCTAAATTAAATATTGCTGCAATTGGTATAGGCGGCAGGGGAAGAGCGAATTGGAATCCAGCTCTCGAAACTGAGAACATTGTAGCTATGTGCGACGTTGATGATATGACAGCAAAAAAAGGCTACGATCTAATAAAGGAGGCTAATCCAGAAGTTAAAAAATTCACAGACTATAGAGTTATGTTTGATGAAATGCATAAACAAATTGATGCTGTAATAATAAGCACACCCGATCACACACACTTTGCGCCAGCAATGATTGCTATGGAACTTGGAAAACATGTTTACATTGAGAAACCATTAGCTAATAATATTTGGGAATGTAGAACATTAAAAAAAGCAGCTAATTATTATAATATAGTCTCTCAGATGGGTAATCAAGGGCATACAACTAATGGTATTAGACAAATAAAAGAATGGTATGAAGCTGGTATCTTGGGTGAAGTAAAAGAAATTCATGCGTGGATTGGAGGATATAATTTTGGAAAGGGTCACTATTTTGATAAACCTGAAAGTTTTCCTCCACCAAAAAATGAAATTCCTTCTCATTTAAGCTGGGATTTATGGTTAGGACCAAGAAAAAGCAGAGATTATAACCCCATATTTGCTCCTAGATCATGGAGGGGATTTTTTGATTTTGGTAACGGAAAGTTAGGGGATTGGTCATGTCATACTTTAGATGGTCCTTTTTGGGCACTGGATTTAGGTATGCCAACTGAAGTTGATTCTTATGTTCATAATCGATTTAATAAACATCATTTTGTTTCTGAAAAATCTATTGTTACGTATAAATTCCCCAAAAATGATAAAAGAGGAGAAGTGACTATGAAATGGCATGAGGGAATCGAACCATTTAGTGACCCTTTATGGCCTGCAAAAGAGTTTGAAGTTTGGGGCAAGGAATTAGCCCAATGGGGAGGTATGGTTATGATTGGAACTAAAAATTCACTTTACACAAGCGGAAGACCAAACAACCCTGAGTTATTAATTTC
>JBELHE010000096.1:0-4544 GCA_042091575.1 Cryomorphaceae bacterium | reverse complement strand
TCAGAGCCCTCAGGCGACAGCCCTGCTAATACTACATGCGGACCAAAAAGAGATGAATCGTATTCTAGAGCTTTTTCAAAAAACACCTTTGCCTTTTCATATTCGACATTATATAAATGAACCATTGCAGCATTTGTCATTTCATTGGCAAAGTCATTATCACTTTGCCATTGGATATAATCGCCGGTTGAAGAATCAAAATCCCAGTTTGCATTATCTCTATTTTGAGTAGTTTCACATCCAACAACTAATGCAATTAATAGTAAAAATATTTTCTTCATAATTTTTTAGTTTATATAAATTTAATAAAAGTTAAGGTTTATTTCCCAATCAAAAAAGAGTATAGTTTTGCATCATTAATATTGAATTTAAGAGAAATATTATTTTCGGTAATTTTTCTATCAAATTGAACTATTTGATTCATTGATGTTTTTTTAATGGTTTTTGAAATCGCTATTTCTTTACCTTTTTTATTTAAAACAGTTACCTTTAACGAACCTTTTTCATTAAAATCAGCATTAATTTTTAAAAGACCGTTATTGTATTTAATATTTTGTGTTATAATTACACCTTCTTTTTTCGCATTAATCTGTTTATAACCAGCAAATCCATCAGTTCTTAGTGTTGCCATGCTAAAGGATCCATTTCGCCATCCGTTATGTCGATAATCACTACTACCATAAAAAATTTCAATTTTATCCTTTTTGATAATTGGAGCTGCGCATGCATACACGCAACCATAATCATAATCCAATTTTATTTCTGAATTTGGTATTAGTGGATTTCCAACATCAATTCTTGTCCAATTAATTGTATCAGGACTCCATGCTAGCTCTGTCCAAACTCTATCCGATTTTTGATCGTGTATAGCAACCAACCCCAAATAGACACCTTCATAAAAAAAGTAGGGCATAGCATAGGTTTGTAGATTAAAATTTTGTCCAACAAGAACTTGCTTGGGTTTTTCCCATTTTATAAAATCATTACTTTCAATTCTTATAACGGCACGTTGTTTCTTTTCTTTTCCATCAATATCAACCCAGTCCCTTGTCATTGCGACATATTTATCCAACTTAGGTATCCAATTTGCATTATTGTGTGTATCACCAGGAAGATCCATAATATTTATTTTGTCAGACCAGTTCAGACCATCCGCAGAGAAAGCAACAGCTAAACTATTTCCCTCATTTCCATTTCCAAGTCCCCAATTCCACTCTTGATTGTGTTTATAAATTACTTTATATAACTTTTCAGGATCTTTTTCAGAATAGTCTTTAAAAATTCCTGCGCCGTGTGGTCTTCTCCAAACTATATTGTTGTTTTTATTTCCATTATACCTTACAAGTCCCAAATCAGATTTTTTCCAATTTATTCCGTCTTTTGAGCTAGCATAACAGATCCCCATTTCTCTAATTGGGGGAGGTGCATAATTACTAGTAATTGTATCAATTTCTTTGATTACATTTTTGGAGTCTACAATAAATGGACTATACCATAGTTTATATATTTTTTCATCTTTATCAAAAATGACATTACCATATAAATTGTCAAAGCGCATTTCCCATTCTTTATCTTCTGTAAAAAGTGGATTATTCGGATGTTTTTCAACTTTTCCAACTTCAAGTTTAACATTAAAAGTTTGCTTTATTATTCTGTTATCTAAAAATAAATACTTAGTTGTGTCTGATTTAATAAAATTAAAGACCAAAGAGTTTTCAAAATTATTATTTGAATAGTTTAAAGAAATAAAAAGTAGGTAAAAAAGAATTAGACACTTATTCATTTGAATTGATTGTTAAAATAATCAATTTCTTTCGGCTTCAGCAATTTTCTTAAAATCAATGTTTAAATATTGAAAAGTTTTACTTTCAAAAAGGCCGTTTCCATATTGTTGACTCCAATCTTTGTGAAGATTTAATTCATAGCTAGATGGAGGAAGAACATTGAAAATTACATCATATTTATCGTCAATATTTCCAGGCAGTGAAATATTTCTGGCGTAGTGAAAATTATCAATAAGATTAATGTGAGGCAACAAATCTATGAATGTGCTTAGCCCAGTTGATGTGTTAATAATTTTTGAATTTATTCTAATGTAAGGAATAAACCCACCTGATGGTGTTCCAAACGGTGTATTGGTTGTATCCCAATTTACTCTAGCTTCAATATGAATATTGGTTTCATTGATATTTAAATTATTATTTTTTGGAAAAACTTCGTCTTTAATAGCTCCTTCAAAAATTAAAACAATTCCAGGTTCAATTCTTTCCTCACCGATTATTAATTCTTGAGAGCTTATATCAATTGAATTAGTAATAAGTAAAATACATAATGTATATTTTTTCATAATTAAGATTTATTGTAAGAATCTTGTAGAATTTCTATATCAGAAATTATTTTATTCATTTCTTCAATTTTAGTTCCATCATAAAACCCTCTAATTCTTTTTTCTTTATCAACTAAAACAAAATTTTCTGTGTGTATCATATCATGAGAACCCATTTGCGGATCATCTTTAACAACTAAAAATGACTTTCTGGCTAGATTATAAATTTGTTTTTTATCTCCAGTCATTAAATTCCATTTTTTATCATCAACTCCTTTTTCCAAAGCATATTTTTTTAAAACTTCAACGGAATCAATATCAGGTGTTACTGAGAATGAGGCAAACATAATATCTTGGTTGCTCAATTGATTTTGTAAAAAAACCATATTACCAGTCATTATTGGACAAATTGTTGGACAGGTGGTAAAGAAAAAATCTGCTACATATATTTTTTTATCGTAATTATTTTGAGTTACATCTATACCGTTTTGATTAACTAAATTAAAATCAGAAATTTTGTGATATTTTTTTACATGTTTAAGCTCATCATCTACTAGATCAGAGCTAACCATTGATGGACTGTAAATTGGTAGTTTTTTTTCAGGTGTTAGTGCTATGTTAAAAATTGAAACTCCAGAAATTGTAAAAATAACTATAAACAAAATTAGATACTTGTATCTACTCCAAAATTCTTTATTATTCATTAATATAAAATTAATTTAAAATGGATAATAACTCAATTATCACACCATTTTTTTCAAACGATAAAAAAGGTTATTTTTGGTGACCAAATTTAAATATGGAAGTAATTTTAATTAAAGCATTTCAACTAATTCTAAGTCTATCGATCCTAGTTGTTTTACATGAACTGGGTCATTTTATTCCCGCTAAACTTTTTGGAACAAGAGTAGAGAAATTTTATTTATTTTTTGATTGGCCATTTTCTTTATTTAAGAAGAAAGTGGGGGATACTGAGTATGGTATAGGCGTTCTTCCATTAGGAGGATATGTTAAAATTTCTGGCATGGTGGATGAAAGTTTTGATACTAAGCAGCTAGAAACCAAGCCTAAAGATTGGGAATTTAGATCAAAACCCACTTGGCAAAGGTTAATCATTATGCTTGGAGGAGTAATTATAAATTTTATTTTAGGATTCCTAATTTACATGATGGTAACTTTTGTTTGGGGTAAAAATATTGTATCCTATGATGATTTAAATTCTGGTTTTAAAGTTTCGGAAACCATGAAAGAAATAGGCTTTCAAGATGGAGATAAAATCTTAAAAGTTGATGGATCAGAAGTAGAGGATCAATTAGAAATTCCAATGATGATTGTCTCAAGAGACGTTACCAACATAGAGGTACTTCATGATGATGGATCTAAAGATATAATAGATATACCTGATGATATAGGTCTTAAAATTATTGCTTCGAGTACATCTCCATTTACACCCCTACCTAATTTTGAAGTTGATTCTATTCTAAGTCTTTCCCCTTCTTCATCAAGTAACATCATGGTTGGTGATATAATTAATAAAGCAAATGGATCAAAGATTTATAACTTAGAAGATCTTGAAAATGCAAAAAAAATTAATGTTGATTATGTTGAACTTGAATTAATAAGAGGAGAAGATAAAATAATTACAATAATTCCTTTTTCAACAGATGATAAAAAAATTGGTATTTATCCACGATACAATTTAGAGGGTACCACTTTAAAATATGATTTTTTTGAAAGCATAACTAAAGGAGCTGAAACAGCATATTTTACACTAACAGATTATATGAATCAAATGAAATATTTAGCAAGTGCTGAGGGAGCATCTCAACTTGGTGGTTTTGGTACTATTGGAAATATTTTTCCAGCTCAATGGAATTGGAAAAGATTTTGGGAAATGACGGCTTTTTTATCAATAATTTTAGGGTTCATGAATGTATTACCGATACCAGCACTTGACGGCGGTCATGTAATGTTTTTATTATATGAGATGATAACTGGAAGAAAACCAAATGATAAGTTCATGGAATATGCTACAATGGCTGGAGTTATCCTATTACTTGGTCTGGTATTATATGCAAATGGTATGGATATTTTTAGAGCAATTTCTTAAAAAGTAATTTATACTTTATAATTAAAATAAAATATAATTATATTTGCCCACAATTAAATTCCTCCTTAGCTCAGTTGGTTAGAGCATCTGACTGTTAATCAGAGGGTC
>JBELHE010000095.1:0-4682 GCA_042091575.1 Cryomorphaceae bacterium | reverse complement strand
GTTGGATAAATTCGACTCTGTTCTCAGCCTATGTTAATTAAATTATTCTTTAAACTAAAAAATTCTTAAATTTAGTTAAAACAACGTCATGGGAATATTTAATTTATTTGGTAAAAAATCAACTCACGAAGAAGATTTAATTTACCTAACTTACTGGGTAATGTGGATATCTGCTCATGCAGATGATGATTTTAGTGAAGATGAACAAGCATGGTTTCAGCATTGGTTTAACTCTCACCCTCAACATAAAATGCAAAAACTTGAAAAGATGATGAAGACTAGGGATTTTAATGGTGAAGAAATGCAACGAATATTAAACAACTGCTCTGATAAGGAAAAAGCTACTCTATTAGCAGAAGCTTCTGGAATAATAGCTTCAGATGGTATTTTCAAAGAATCTGAAGTTGATTCACTAAAACTTTTGGTTAATTCCATCGGTGCTGATGAACAATTAGTTCGTGATACAATATTAAAATTACATGGTACAGATATTTATAATTTAGATAATAGCTCTGAAGAATCTAATCAAAATAAGGACGGTCAAGTATTAGGTTTTAGATCCCACAAGACTGATAATGATAAGTAATATGGGAATTTTTAATTTCTTTAAAAAAAAAACTAATTCTCACCCTTCTGCTTTAATTGCAAATAAGCCTAGTATAATGCAAAGCTTAATTAAGTCATCACCTCATAATAGTTCATTAACAGATGAAGATCCAAGTGGAATAGGTGAGTTTGGAATTGTTAAAACAAACCCTATACCAGTCAATGGAGTTGATAATATTGAGTTTTATCTTTCTTTATTAAAAATTGATGGAATTGAAA
The DNA here is from genome assembly GCA_042091575.1 of Cryomorphaceae bacterium. Classification (GTDB taxonomy): domain Bacteria; phylum Bacteroidota; class Bacteroidia; order Flavobacteriales; family Flavobacteriaceae; genus Eutrophosalina. The sequence continues at coordinate 3,857 of JBELHE010000095.1, read as the reverse complement.
CAACAAGCCTAAGAACTTCAGATGAAGATAATTCAAAAGTTGGATCTAACAAACCAACCTCCTCTGGAATTGCTGCTGCAACTCATGCTTCAAATATTAATGGTCATATTGATGTATATAATATCTATAGTGCTGAAAACAAAAAAGTTGCTAAAATATATATTAACGCTTATTCACTTAGGACTTCCAAAAAATTTCCTAAAAATTTTGATAATTAGTTTTATCCTATTCTCTCTCCGCAATCTACACAGAATTTTGATTCAATGGGGTTGATATATTGACATTTAGAACAAGTTCTCATTTTTTTTAATACCAGGTCTTTACCTTCATTAATTAAGTCAGCACCAATTGAATTTTCTTCTGCTTCAAAATTTGGATATTTTGCTATTAAATAACAAATCGCATCAAATACCGTTTCTGTTTTTTCATTAGTTATTATCTGATACTGAATTCTTAAATATAACAGATCAGGTAGTGAGATTAAGTCTGTTATCATATACTTTCTTGTTTTATAAGTATTCAACCATGTATCTATAATATCTAAATTTTTTTTACATTCTCTTAGATCTATATTCTCTAATTTATCTACTCCTGAAATGTAAATCTTTAATTTTTCAAATAATTCAATGTCTATTTTTTCTTTTATAAATATTTCAGATTCCCATGTTGAATTATCTTTCAAAGCAGATTTGCAAACTTCCAGAAGATTTATAGCATTTTCATCTCCTGAAACTATAGTTCTATATTCCTCTAGATCATTAATAGCATTTTGAAAATCTTTTAATTGCATGTAAACAGCGGCTCTATTAAACAAATCATTTGCACGTGAATCATCGTCATAATCCTGATTACTTGTTGATAATTCAATTGATTTATTAAAATAATTTACAGTTTCATTATTATAAATACCCAACTTGATGTTAGTTACTCCTAGCTTATGATAACATTTATGACTTGAGTTTAATGAATAAGCAAATAAATAATCTTCTTTGGCTCTTTGATAATCAAGTTGTTCAAAGTAGCAATCAGCCCTATTTAAATATAAGTCGTCGAGATTAATGGGCCCATAATAATTATCACCAATCTTTTGTATTGAATCTTCATCAGAATACATAACTAAGGATTTATCATTTAAAGTTGGTATTAAATCAATCATAATATTAAGTACCTCTATTGCTTTAGAATAAAATTCAGATTCTATTAGATTTATACATTTTTCTCTAATTTCATAAAGTTTTTTGACATCAACAGATTTTACTTTTTTTAAATAATCATTTTTATCTGATTCTGAAATGTCTTTATATATATTTTCATTTAAATCTGTCTGGGTATTTTCAAATTGTTCTGGAAGTTTAAAACCACAAAAAGAACAAAAAACACTAATTGAGTTAATTTCAGATTTACATTCTGGACAAGTTATCTCCTTTATAATATCTTTTTCATTAGGTTTTATTTGAATCTCATTTTTTTTATCAATAGAACTATCTTCCAATATAGTGTCTACATCGATGTTATGATTCTTATTTAAAATATCTTTTATTAAATCCCATTCACCTTCAATAATATCATTTAATCCTTTTAAAGCCTTTAATTCACTTTTTAACACTTTACCATCAGATGTAATTATTTGGACTATGTGAGTTATTAAATGGATAGTTTCAACTCTATCCATTTTTTTAACAATTGAAATTACCTCATCTTCATTTACAGATTTAATTCTGTTAATTATTGTTGATCTTTTTGATTGAGGTATTCTGTCGATAAAGTCTTGAAGATAAGCGTCTTCCTTAGAATCAATTTCACCATCAACTCTTGCAAAGCTCCATAAAAGAAAGGAGCATACAAATAAGAAGTCTTCATTATTTGGAATTTGGATATCCATTGATAATTTTTTTTATAATTTAACAATAGTTTTTAAAACAATCAATTATGCCAAGTAAAATCCGTCTTTTAAAAATAATTTGTTTATTATTTTTATGTTCTACAGTTTACGCTCAAACCTCACAATTTACAGAGGGTTTTAAAGCGGGATTTATAGCAGGATTTTGTCAAGGTGATAGCTATTGCACTCCACCTGCTACCCCAAATGTAACTAAACCACTTCAAGGTGAATCAAATTACCAAGATGGTTTTAAGATTGGTACAGAGCGTGGAATAGCATTAAGAGAAAAAAATAATGAGTTAAAAACTAATGAAGTATCTCCAACAATTAGCAGAGGAAGTACAATTTCAAATCAACCAAGTCGAACTAATATTTCGACAAGTCCTACATTTAGAAGTAATAAAGTGTATAGAGAAAATCGTGGATTTGGATTAAACATAGGTTACAACGGTGGGATAACTACCGGATTTGATGTATTTCTCGATAAGACTGTATTTGGTGTTCATTATGGATCTAGAATTTTAGAGGACTCCGAGGATGTCTATGCAACAGAAACTGCACTAGCTGCTTCAATTGGTTTTAAAATGACAAATTCTCTTTATATAAAAATAGGGATTGGAGAATATTACGATGACTTTATGGACATGAGCTCAGATTATGATTCTAATCTTTATGATGAATATTCAAATTATGGGACAACTTTTTTTAAAATTGGTTTACAAGGGTTTTTTAAGCAATCTAATTCTGCTTTAAGTCCTGAAATATATTATTCAAATAGTGCTGGAATAGGTCTTGGAATTGGTATTGTATTTTAGTTCAGAAAGTTTTCTTTAGATTGATTAGTTAATCCTAAATTCCCACCTCTAATAGATTTTAAATTAACTGAATACCCACCTTCATAATCAAGCTTAAATATAATTTGATCTTTATTAAATTTATTCTTACTAATAGATAAGTCCTCTGTGAAACCTCCTGTAATCCTTTTATTTAAAACAAGGTTGCTTGCCCAGCTATTTCCCTGAATTATTGAATAGTCATAGACTCCAGGGTATATAAATTCTATTGTGTAAGATTCATTTTTTTTTATATAAATACTTCTAGCAACTTTATTTGAAGGGAATTGAATTAAATTGAACACAATATCTTCATTTAATGGAGCATTAATCACTAGGTAAAACTGATCTTTCCAATAAAACTCTCCATGACCAAAATATTCATAATATGGGTTATCTCCTGTTTTTAATTCTATATAATTATAAGGATTCGTTTTAATCTCCTCTTTAGAGGTTTTATCATTATTAGTTAAAGGGTTAGACTTTTTAGGCTTTGGTTGATTGGATTTTATCGAAGTTGTAGGGTTAGCTTTCTGAATACTTGACGTTGAGTTCTGTTTAATACTTGAAGGTGAATTCGTTGAGTACTTTAAATTTTTAGAATTTGACTCTTGCCTATTCGAATAAATAATAAGTACAAATATAAAAACAAAAAAAATTACACCAAATATCCACTGGGCTTCAGTTTTTTCATTAGTATTATTTTTATTGGATTTTTCTTTTTGAAAATTTGAATTGGATTTATCTTTATTTTCTAGATAATCAGGATCACTTATACTTTCAAAAGCATTTTTAAAGTCCTGATAATCAATCTTTTTTTCAACAGAGTCTGTAGAGTGGTCATCTTTTAGTCTTGACGACCATAAATTATCCTCCGACCATTTAGAGAATAAGAAAGACCATGGAATTAAAAAGAATAATATTAATTGAAAGGCACCAAATCTAGGAGAATCATAATTTTCAAGATTGTATGCCATAAAAATTGACATAAGTACAAAATCAATTATGACCCAAGCTAAAATTTTAATAATTATTTGAGGTTTTTTCATTCTTACTTTAATGTTTAAATTCTAAGCCACATAGAAGACAAAATTTACTAACCAAATTATTTTCTTGACCGCAAGAGGTACAGAATTTGGATT
>JBELHE010000094.1:0-4701 GCA_042091575.1 Cryomorphaceae bacterium | reverse complement strand
TTAGGAATTACAAGGGTTACAATAATGACATTGACTTGTGCTCTGGCTATTGTTACTTTCGTTCAATCTTTTATAAAAGCAAGAAGAAAAAATTAATTTTCTTTAGATGGAAATCTACCATAATTTCCCATACCATCGTAATCAACTTCATTAGTTTTATCTAAATCTTTGTATTTGTCTTTCTCTTCTGAGTTAATTAAGAAAATGCTTGCAATAACTAAACAGCTTACCAAGAATCCCACAAAAAACAAATAGATCTCCATATAGTGCTTTTAAATTTATGTAATATCTAAATCCCTATACTTATCTTTTTCTTCAGAATTAATTAAAAAAATACTAGATATAACCAAGCATACTAATATAAACCCTACAAAAAATAAATATATTTCCACGTCTTACTTATAATTTTGTTTAATAAATGAGCCTAAAGCTAAAATTGATGGCACCCATAAACCCACATACATTCCTTCATCTTTAAACCCTGAAAACCACAAAGTAACAGATAATAAAAATGAGATAAAAGCTGCAGATATTAATAAAACTGTTGATTTTTTAAAATTTTTAAACATATTTAATACTTAAAATTTTTGATAAAAAGCTAATTAATTATTGTTGTTTCACCGAAATTATATAAAAAAAAATTAAAATCATACATTAGCTATATGAATACTATAATTGAAAAACTTTTTTTAAAGGTTTTTTCAGAAAATAATCTAAAAAGATTTGAGAAATTTATATTATTTTTTGCTACAGTTGGCTTCATCATTCACCTTTGCTTAATACTTTTAAATATTAATGGCTTTTTAAATCTTTCAATTAGTGAAAATAATTTATTACAAAATCCAATTTCTGCTATTTATACTCCATTTTCATTTATTTTAGTTTATGAAGCTTTTCTACTTATTTATTATTTACCAAGATCATTTACAACATCTGTTGGTAAACAATATGAAATTATTTCATTAATATTAATAAGAAAAATATTTAAAGACATCCCGGATGTTAATTTAGATGATAATTGGTTGTTAAATGAAAATAATATTCAACTTATTTATGATTTGTCTGGAATTTTAATAGTGTTTTTTTTAATTTTTATTTTTAGAAAATTAAAAGATGACTTACCCAAACTATCTGTCAATAAAAATTTAGAAAGATTTATTAATTATAAAAGGTTAATAAGTTTAGTTTTAGTCCCAATTCTAACAACCTTGTGTTTAATTAGCTTTTATGACTGGTTCAATGGTATGTTTTCTAATGAACCTTTTGATGATAATTTAAATTATTTATTCTTTGTAGATTTCTTCACAATTCTAATCTTAGTTGATGTATTTATTTTATTAATATCCTTTCAATATACTGAAAGGTATTCTCAATTGATTAGAAATACAGGATTTATAATTTCAACTATTTTATTAAGGTTATCATTTAGCGTTACAGGCCTTTCTAGTACAGTATTGTTAGTAAGTGGAATTATTTTTGGCTTAATTATATTAGCAATATATAATCAAATGGAAAAACAAACAAATAATAACTAGTTACAAGTTCCGTCTTTATAAGTTAAAACTCCATTACACTTTGCTGTCATTGAATTTGAATATGTAAAACCATCACAACCACAAACAGGGTCATATATAGCTGGTACAACACAATTATCATCAATTTTTGAGGAATCCACACAAACTGAGAAATATTTTTCTATAAATTGCTCGAATTCGCTAGAGCCAAAATACATTTTTCTAATTTTTGAAATAGTTTCCCTAACTAATCCTTGAGCATTTTCATAATCAGAAATATTAAATGAACTTCTATCCATACTAATTAGCTGATTTACACTAGAGTCTAAATCAATTGCAGTATAAAAATAATATCTTAAAACATACCCTAAGCTTAGATCTGTATCACCATATTTTTCATCAAAAAAGGAAGCATCAGAAATTGTAGTTTGCAGTATTCTATACGGCTGTGAAAATGAATTATTGACTCTTAAGGCAGGTAGTTCAATTGATTCATCTATATTATTAAGATCGATTGAATCCATTTTATTTTGATTTTCACAAGAGATAAATAGAAAGAAAATTAAATGTAGAAAAATACTATTCATAATTTTAAAACTTATTGATTTATATATAATTGAGTTAGTTTGCATAGGTTTTATAAGTTGTTTTTAAGGGCGAAATAATTTCAAATATTTTAATATCATTTTTGGTTATAAATTCAAAAATATTTTCATCATGAATAAAGAAAAAAGTTCCTTCATTTAAATCGTCATTATTGAATTGTAAACTTCCATTAATTATAAAAAATGAATGAATAGATTCATTATTGATTTTTAAACTATGTTCTCCCTTGAAAAAGATGTATTCATTAATCGATACTCCTTCACTCTCCATCTTAAGAGGTGATCCATTTCCTTTAATTACTTTTTTTTTAACATTATCCATTTTAATAACCTTGAAATCGGAAGATCTATAATCGTCGTAAGATGCATCATTTTTTAATGATTTAGAAAGATCTGGATCAAACCATATTTGAAAAATTTCTGAGTTATCATCTAATTCTTCAGCATGGGAAATACCATTGCCTGCCCTTATAATTTGAACATCGCCCTCAGATAAAGAAATCCACTTATTTTGTTTAGTATCAAAATGATTAATATTTCCTTTCAGAACAAAACTACAAATTTCAAAGCCTTTATGCGGATGCAAGCCAATAGTACTTTTCTTTTTTGGGGTCCAAGCATAAGCCCAATAAAATAAATTGGAGTAGGGCTTGAGTTTTCCACCATCTAAAGGAAAACCTATAGGTTTTTTTTCTTTAATTTCTCCAAAATTAAAATTACCACTAGCCTGCTCTTTTTTTGTGTAAATACTAATTGCCATTTATGTTGGAAATAAATTTTTCTAAGCTATTGGTGTATTTGACTTTTAGATCTTCATCTAGAATACCATTCTTTTTACTGAAGTTTTCATAAAAATTTGGAAGAGAAAAGGTTGGGATTTCGAAAGGATTCCCTCTAGACATTCTTGAGTGAGCAATTTCTAAAACTAACTTTGCCCCTCTTTTCCCATCCGATGTTGCTAGTAAAAACATAGGTTTATTACACCAAACTACTTTATCAATCCTTGATATCCAATCAAAAATATTTTTAAATGCTGAAGTGTAAACTCCATTATGTTCTGCAAAAGAAATTATTATTCCATCTGAATTTTTTAAAATTTCTTTGAATTTGTAAGCCAATGCAGGAATACCATTTTTTTTATCTTTATCAATACTGTAGATGGGCATTTCAAAGTCAATCAAATTTAATATGACTGGATCTGAGTCAGGAATTTGTGATGCAGTGTAAGCTGCAAAATCTTTGTTTATTGAATTTATTGACGAACTGGCACCAAATGCTACAATTTTTTTCATTTATTTATTGTTAATCTTTGACTGTATCCATTTATATTATTAGAATTATTATAATTCCAAATTGGTAAGTATTTTAATTTACTTTCTTACTAGTGTAACCTGAAGATTAATATCATCTAAAATTAACTTGTCTCCTAAATTTTCAAAAAATGAACCAGATCTAAATCTAACGTCATACTTTGATCTATCAAATGACAGGTCTGCTACATAGCTTTTACTTCCAACAGGCTCAAGTACAAATGAAATAGGATGTGTTATGCCTTTAATAGTAAGGTCGCCGTTAATTTCAAAGCTCTTTTCATCTAGTGTAATTCTAGAAAATTCCGCAGGTAAGACTTCTTTAATTTTAAGTGATGAGCTGTTATGCTTATCAACAGAGAAAAAATCATCAGATCTTAAATGCCCTTCAAGTCTTTCTTTTCCACGTCCAGCTAAATCTTGAACATCAAGACTAGTCATATCAACTATAAATTCACCACCTGTTATTTTATCACCATCGAACTTAAGATCAATTTTTGAAAATTTTAAAGCTCCAAAATGTTCTTTAGTTGTAATCTCTTTACCTGTCCATTTTATATTGCTTTTATTAATATCAATCTGAACTTGAGAATTTATGCTTAATGAAAATATAAGCGTAAAAATTAATACAATTTTTTTCATGTTATTGGTTTTAAATAATAATACTCCAAAAATCTTACCAAAATTAGAAGAACTCCCATGGATATAACTGATTGATACTTTTTTTTGTATAATGGATTGTGATGAAAAATAAAGCTTATTCCTTGGTAAAATAGGACTCTAATTCTTTGAGTGTCTTCTTACTGGTCTTTATATCTTTTATTATTTTTCCTTTTTCTAATAAAACAATTCTTTCAGAAACTTCAGTAACATCTTGTAAATCATGACTTGAAATTAAAACAGTAACACCATCATCACTGGATAATTTTTTTATAATTTTTTTTAACCTAAGTTGAGTGGTAGGATCTAGATTAGCGAAAGGTTCATCCAATATAATAACAGAGGGTGATCCTATTAATGCAGCAACAATTCCTACTTTTTTTTGATTACCCTTGGAAAGGTCTCTTATGTATTTTTTTCCTCCTAAAATTTCTCCATTAAAAAGATCTTCAAACTGTTTTAAAAATTCATATACCTCCTTCTGTTTAACATTTCGTAATTCCCCAATGAAATAGAAATACTCTTCCGGCATTAAATATCCAATTAAAAAAGATTCATCTAAATATGCAGATGAAAAAGATTTCCAATCTTCACTTTCTCTTACATTAATTT
>JBELHE010000093.1:0-4923 GCA_042091575.1 Cryomorphaceae bacterium | reverse complement strand
TAACAATAGCCAGAGCACAAGTCAATGTCATTATTGTAACCCTTGTAATTCCTAAGTAATCAGCTCTTTCAATAGCTCCAATCAAAGGCATGAATAACCCTAAGAGACAAATAATAGTTGCTAAAACTGCTACGTGAGCTATTATTTTATTTTCTTTTTTAACTCCATTATTACAAAGTAGAAGAATAACACCAAATACAACAGGTATCAATGCTGTCATTGACGTGCCAGAAAAATAACCCCACCCTCCTATAGCTATTAAAGTAATTGAATTTATAAGATTTGCTTTAGATGCCTTCATAGTTTTTCTTTTAAAATTATGATATTAATTGGGTATTACAAAATGTAAGGAATTACTGCTTTTCGGTTTTTAGGGTAATTATCAAAATGTTCATTATACCATTCGTGGTGATTTAATGCTCTTGGAACCAAATTGAAAAAAGTCCAAAGCATAAAACTTAATGCAGGAAGATTAAATGCAATAAAGAAAAAACCAGTCCATTCGATAATTTCTCCCAAATGATTTGGACATGAAATTAATCGAAACATTCCTCCTTTTGGGATTTTATATCCAATTCCTTCATTTCTTAATGATATTAGCTTATTATCAGATTTTACATTGATAAACATTCCTGTCATAAACAAGACCATTCCAATAATAAAAGTTGTATTAAACTTTAAATCTGATTCTAAAAAATATCCAATATATATACCGTTTAAAACACCATTTATACAATTGAAAAAGAATGCACTGATTGCAATGGATATTGGCATTTTTTTATTTTTTGTTTTTATTCTTAATGGAAATATGATTACTCTGTTTAAATAATGGATAAACCACAAGCTAACAATTAGTATTGACAGTGAATTCATTTCATTATTTCCTAAAACACTTATTATAGGCATTAATAATAATGCAGGAAGCTCCATCCAAAACCAACCCCATGAATTACTAATCATTAAACCCCAACCTTTGGAGGAATGTCTACCATATGGAGCTCTTACTTTACTTATTATTAGATATGAAAAAGTCAATAATCCAACTATAATCCATATTAAAACATAATTATTAAAAGACATAAAAAATGGCTTAATTTAATTGAGCCATTAATTTATAAAAAACCTAGTAACTATTTATTATTTTCGATTTAAACTAAATGATTCTTAAAAATTTTAAAATAAACGCTTTTACGACGAAAAAATTATTTGGGAATCCCGCATGTGTTATACCCTTACAAAAATGGTTAAGTGATGAAAAATTACTGAATATTGCTAAAAAAAATAACGTTTCAGAAACAGCTTTTTTCATCAAGAAAAATTCAAAATTTAGTTTAAGATGGTTTACACCAGATATTGAAATGGATTTATGTGGACATGCCACTCTTGCCGCAGCACATTGTATTAATAAACACTTAGACCTTAACTTCGAAACAATATTATTTGATACCATTACTGGTCAATTGTCTGTTAAGATTTCAAATGATGTGTACCAATTAGATTTTCCAAAGCGAAAACCTGTAGAGTCGGAACTACCAAAAGACATACATAATTCGCTGAGCGTAAAACCTGATAAGATTTTTAAATCAAGAGATTACATATTGGTTTATAATAATATAGATGATATTATAAATATAAAAATCAATAGAAATGTTTTTAATAATATAAATATTGATCCCGGGGGTGTTGTTTTAACCTCAAAAGGTATTGATTGTGATTTTGTTTCTAGGTTTTTTACTCCTCAGTCTACATATTTTGAGGATCCTGTCACAGGATCATCTCATTGTTCTTTAATTCCATATTGGAGTTCAATTTTAAAAAAAGACAAAATGATTGCCAAGCAACTTTCTAAAGAGGGTGGAGAATTAATTTGCGAAAATTTAAGAGACAGAGTTTTGATTTCTGGAAGAGCTAAAACTTACTCTGAAGATGAAATTTTCATTTAATTACTTTCGTGCTATTTTTTTTTAGTTGTCAAATATAGTCCTGTGAAAATCAATATGGAGGAAATTATTATAGTTATACTTAATGAGTCAGATTTTGACACTAAAGCAAATATGACACCAATTATCGGCTGTAAATACACAAAAACAGCAACCTCAGCCGAAGTTAATCTAGTCAATGCATAACCGTTTAAGAAATATGTCATAAATGTTGTACAGATAACCACATACATCATTGGTAAAATAGCCTTATAAAATGGCAAGTTGTTCCAATCAACTTGAACAAATTGTTTTATACCCAGTGGAAAATTAAATATCAGACCAATTAAAAAAAGCCATTTAAATAAAGTTATTAGATCATATTTTTTAGTCATTGGTTTTACAATTATTAAATAATAAGCATAGCTGATACTATTTATTATAAATAAAAAATTACCTAAGGGAATATTTCTCCCAACAGAACTGTTAGAGTCTGCATTTAAAATCAAAATAGTAGCCCCAACAAAACCAAGAAAAATCCCAGTATTTTTAGAAAAATTGACTTTCTTTTTGAATAAGAAAAAAGATAAAATAACTACAAAAATAGGTGTGATTATTATCAATATGGAGCTATTAATTGGAGTTGAATAGTCAAGCCCAGCAATAAAAGCAGCTATGTTAAAGCCCATTCCAAAAAGACCACATTTAAGAATTGTCATTCTGTCCTTCTTTTCAATTTTTTTACTTTTGATAAACAGACTTATAATCCAGAACAAAATTGTAGCTCCTAAGACTCTTAATAATACAAGACCTAGAGAACCGATATAAATTGGCATCACTGATTTGGCTACAGTATGATTAATTCCATAAATACTAGTTGCTACTGTAGCCGCAAGTAATGCAATAATCTTTCTTTGCATTATTTAGGATTGTTCTTTGATTAATTTAGAGATATATTTTCCAACCATGTCAAACTCTAAATTAACAGTGTCTCCAACTTTAAGATTTTTAAAGTTTGTATTATTGTAAGTGTATGGAATTATTGCTACCGAAAACCTATTAATTTCAGAGTTTACGACAGTAAGGCTTATACCGTTTATTGATATCGATCCTTTTTCAATTGTTAAATGTTCTGATTTTTCATATTTAAATGAAAAATACCAACTTCCATTCTCCTCAACAATTTTTTTACAAATACCAATTTGATCAACATGCCCTTGAACTATATGTCCATCAAGTCTATTGCCAATTTTCATAGCTCTTTCCAAGTTTATTCGATCTCCAACTTTCCAGTTTTTTATGGAGCTTTTTAAAATTGTTTCTTTGATAGCTACAACAGAATAAGTGGTGTTTAAAATTTTTACCACAGTTAAGCAGATACCATTGTGAGATATGCTTTGATCTATTTTAAGTTCTGAAGTTAATTCAGAATCGAATGTTAAAATCAAATTGTCTCTACTTTGTTCTATATCGGTAATAATTGCAATATTTTCTATAATTCCTGTAAACATTTATTTCTATATCTTTAAACATTCAAAAATACATAATATTAGATAAGAAATGTCAAAAATAAAGCCATTAATAGGAATTTCGACTGGAGATCCAAATGGAATTGGAATAGAGATTATTCTTAAATGTTATAGCGATAAGAGTATGTTTAATTTTGGAACCCCAATTGTATTTTCAAATTATCAATTAATTAAATTTCAACGAGATCATTTAAGTCTTAGTACGGAACTGATTGAAATTGAAGATATTGGAAAGGTTAACCCTAATAAATTAAATATTATTGATGTTTCAAATTCTGATTTTGAGTTAAATTTTGGACAAACAAACTCTCAAGGTGGTAGTTTTTCTAGACAGTCTCTTACTGAAGCAACTAAACTTTTGAAGAAGAATAAAATAGATATTTTAGTGACAGCACCAATAAATAAAAAAAATATTATTGATGATAAATTCGATTTTATGGGTCATACAGACTTCTTAAATAAAAATTTTGACGGTGATGCATTGATGTTTATGGTTTCAGCAGATTTAAAAGTTGCATTATTAACTGAACATATCCCTCTGAAAAATGTTTCAGCTAAAATTTCGAAAGAACTCCTTTTTAATAAAATATCACTAATCAAGAATTCTCTTATAAAAGATTTTGGAATTTCTTCCCCAAAAATAGCTGTATTATCAATTAACCCTCATGCTGGTGATGATGGTATAATTGGTGATGATGACCAAAAAATTCTTATTCCGTCAATTAAAGAAATTTCTGAATCAAATGTTCAAGTTTTTGGTCCTTTTCCTAGTGATAGTTTCTTCGGGTCAAACAATTATAAATTATATGACGCTGTATTGGCTATATATCATGATCAAGGTCTTATTCCATTTAAGACAATTTCATTTGGAAGTGGTGTTAATTTTACCGCTGGTTTAAGCGTAATTAGAACGTCACCAGATCATGGAACTGGATATGATATTGCTGGTAAAAACCAAGCAGATGCTTCTTCTTTTAGATCTGCAGTTAATACTGCATGTGAGATATATAATAATAGAATCTCCTACGAAAATGATAACTCAAGTCCATTGAAAAAAGTAGATTTAAAATCGGTATAATAATAATTCAGTATTTATTATATTCGTCTCCTCAATTATTCTAATGAAACGAAGTGAGAAACATATTCTAAAGTTCTCTGGCTTAAAAGATGGCTTACATGAATTTTCTTATTCATTAAATGAAGATTTTTTCAAAAACTTTAATTATAACGATTTCAATTCAGGAAAATTCAATATTAAAGTTAGCTTTAATAAAAAACCAACTATTTTGGAATTAAGATTTACTAGTACTGGGTTTATTAATATAAATTGCTCAATTTCAAACGAACCCTTTGATCATAAGTTAATCTCTAAATTAGATTTAGTTGTTAATTTTGGAGAAAATTATGATGATACAAATGATGAGCTGTTAGTTCTACCGTTTGGATCGCATTCAAGTGAGTTGGACCAGTATTTA
>JBELHE010000092.1:0-5220 GCA_042091575.1 Cryomorphaceae bacterium | reverse complement strand
GCAAGATTTATAACTGAATCTATTTTAAATTTTTGAAAAACTTCATTTAATAAATGAGTGTCATTTATATCGCCTTTTATAAAATTATAGTTTTTATTATTTTCAATTGTATTTAATCTGGAAATATCAGAAGCATACGATAGTATATCAAAGTTTATAATTTTATAATTTGGATATTTTAAAGTAAAATGTTTAACCAAATGAGAACCTATAAAACCTGCACCCCCAGTTATTAAAATATTTTTCATTAATGTTAATTTAAATTAAATTATTGATATAATCCTCTAATCTATCTTTTGGATTCCAATTTAACTTTTTTGATACTTCATTATTTATTAAAATACTACTTCTAAAATTACCCGGTTGATCATCTATCATTTCGCTTTTAAGATCAGGAAATCTATTCTTAAAATAATTAAAAAGTTTATTAATACTATACTGATTACCAGATCCTAATTCCCATGCATCATTTATCTCAGCATTAGATTCTGCTATTTTGATGAGGCCATCTACTATATCCGATACATGAATAAAGTCTCTAGTTTGTTCACCATCTCCAACAATTTGAAGAGGAAGTCCACTTTGAATTCTTGACCTCCATATTCCAATTACATTTCCATTAATTTGATCAACTCTTTCAAGTGGTCCATATACGTTATAAAATCTAGCTATTTGTAAATCTAATTTAAAATTCAGTTTATAAAGCTTACATATTTCTTCCCCCAAAAACTTTGTCAGTGCATAAGGAGAACTTCGAGGGTTATTGTGTTTTGAGGCAGAACCAGCATATATAAGCTTTATGTTGTTTTTAGATGCCCATTTAGCAATATTTAAAGTTCCCGTTACATTGGAACTGAAATAGTCATCTACTCTTTTAAATGACTCTTGGACTAAAGTTCTTGCCGCAAGATGAAAGCATATATCAAATGTTTCATTAAGATCAGAAATGTTCAATATGTTCATTTTAATATATTTTACTGCTGCAAGTTCATTTTTTAAACTTCCAGAGCTGTAATCGTCAATTGAATATACTTCATAACCTCTACTAATAAGACTTTGTATTAAGTTCGAACCAACAAATCCAACGCCTCCTGTTACTAATACTTTTTTCATTATATTTTTTTAATACATATTTCTAGGGCATCTTCCCAATCTCTTGGGACTATATCAAATCTAGATTTAATTTTATTTAAAGAAAGACGAGAATTAAAAGGTCTCAGGACATCTGTATTAGTTTCACGTTCACTATTTAATATTTTACAACTAAAGTTTAAAATATTTTGGATTTTTTTGGCCATTTTAAATCTTGATGTAAATCCACTATTTGAGTAATTAAATATTTCAGATTTCCAATATGAATTTTTTTCACATAAAGTCATACAAAAGTTAGCTAAATCTAGGGTATAAGTTGGACATCCAATTTCTTTATTTGTAACATTTATTTGTTTTTGATCTTTGGACAAGTCTATGATTTTTTTAACAAAATTGCTATTAAACTCGCTAAACAACCAAGAGGTTCTAATTATAGTAGATTGAGAAGTAGAGTTTATAATATGTTTCTCTGCCAAATATTTTGAATAACCATAATTGTTTAAGGGATTTACTTTATCTGTCTCACTATATTCAGTTTCTTTAGATCCATCAAAGACATAATCTGATGAAAATTGAATTAATTTACAGTTAGTGTCGTTAATTAATTCTAAAATATATTTTACTGAATTAGAATTAACAGAGATAGCTCTATCCTTAAATTCTTCAGCTTTGTTAACATCTGTGTATGCAGCACAGTTAATAATAAAATCATAATTGTTTTGAAGAATTTCATCTGCTAAAGATTCATAGTTCGTAATGTCTAGATCTTGTTTTGACTTTATTACAAACTTAAATGACGTATAATTTGTTTCAATACTTTTGAATGTTTTTGCTAACTGCCCTTTTCCTCCAGTAATCAAAATCTTTTTCATAAAATTTAATTGAAATATTTTATGTCTAAAAAATTTGAATTGTTTCTGTCATTATCAGATGTAAATATTTCTTTTTCATTTATACTCCAATCAATACCAATATGTTTGTCATTAAATGCAATAGATGATTGACAGTGTGGGGTATAAAAATTATCAACTTTATAATGAACAATTGAATCTTTAGATAATGTTAGAAAACCATGGGCAAAACCTTTAGGTATAAAAAGTTGTTTAAGATTACTATCTGATAGGATTATACTGAAATATTTTCCAAATGTTGGACTTGATTTTCTTAGGTCTACAGCAACATCCTGAATCTCTCCTTTTATAACTGTAATTAATTTTGATTGTGCTTTTGGTTCAAATTGGAAATGAAGACCTCTTAGACATGAGTATTTTGATTTTACTACATTATCCTGACAAAAATTAATATCATTTAGTAAATCAATTTTTTTAAAGCTTTCAAAAAGATATCCTCTAGAATCCTTATTAATGGTCAAATCAATGACTTTGACTCCATTAATTTTTTCAGATTTTTGATAAGACATTATTTAATCTTTAACTTTTTTATTAGATAATCAGAGTATGAATTATTCTTCATCTTTAGTATTAAAGATTTCAAGTCTTTAGTTGATATAAGGTTATTATCATGAGCAATCTCTTCAATACACCCAATCTTTAAACCATTTCTTTTTTCAAGGGTTTTAATGAAATAGGATGCGTCTAAAAGTGAGTCAGCTGTTCCAGTGTCAAACCAGGCAAAACCTCTTCCCATTTTTTCAACAAACAGGGTTCCTTTATTTAAATATTCATTATTTATAGCTGTGATTTCAAGTTCACCTCTATCACTAGGCTTAACTTTCTTAGCAATCTCAACTACATTATTTGGAAAAAAATAAAGCCCTACAACAGCAAAATTACTAGGTGGGTAATCCGGTTTTTCTATAATTTGAGTAGGCTTCATTTTGTCATCAAAGTTAACTACTCCATAATTTTCTGGGTCTACTACAGAGTATGCGAAAATTGAAGCTAAGTTATCTTCTTCAACTCTTTTTTTTGAATTTAATAATAATTCTGATAATCCCTCTCCATAGAATAAGTTGTCTCCTAGAATCAAAGCAACTGTGTCAGATCCTATAAAACTTTCTCCTATAATAAATGCCTCAGCCAAACCATTTGGTTGGTGTTGGACTTCATAACTAATATTAAGGCCAAAATGATTTCCATTATTAAATAATTCTTTATATCTATTAATATCTTTAGAGGTTGAAATAATAAGGATCTCCGTAATTCCAGCTAACATCAATGTTGATAAAGGATAGTAAATCATTGGCTTATCATAAACAGGGAGCATTTGCTTTGATACACCAATAGTAATAGGATGCAACCTAGTTCCACTTCCACCAGCTAATATTATTCCTTTCATGGTTATTTTAAATTGATTTAATTAGTTTAATTATCTGTTCTCTTCTTAGAGTAGATTTAAAATTTAAGTCATAAGTCTGTTTAGAATTATATGCCATTTTTTTTAAATCGTATTTATTATTGCAAATATTGTTGATTTCATCTGCTAATTTAATATAATCTCCTGACTCAACTGCAATTCCAACATTTGAGTTGTTTATTAAGTTGTTAGCCTCTCCACTAATCATAGCAAGTATTGGCTTTCCAATACTCATATACATCTGTAATTTTGCCGGTAAAGTGCATTCAAATATTTCTTCGTTTTTTAATGATAAGAAAAGAAGATCTGATTGTATAGCATAAGAATAAACATTAGATAAATTTTGATGCTTTACAAATATTATTTTTGAACTTAAATTACCAGTACTAACTAGTTCTTTAAATTTAGATTTATATCTACCATCCCCTATTATGTATAATCGGATTTTGATGTTCTTTAATGTTTGAAGAGATTTTACAACCGAATCAAAATCTTGAGCTTCTCCAACGTTTCCCATATACATTATGTTAAGAAAATCATGGTCAATTTCTGTTTCTATGTCATTTAATACTTTTCGAGATTCAATTTCTTGGTCAGCCCAATTTGGGAAAAAATGTATTTGATTTTTATCTATCCGAGAATTAATAATAGTTTGTAGACTTCTAGAGGTAATTAAAACCTCATCATAAAATTTATATATTTTTTTTACTATGTACTCCAATGAATTGATTAAAGTTTTATTTTTTATAATATTCATTCCCTCAAGAGTCTGAGGCCAAATATCAAGATCCCATAATATATTTTTACTTGATCTAAAAATTTTATAAATAATTGGAGCAATTGATATAAAGAAGGGGCTTGTATGGTGAACTAATACCACATCATATTTTTTTTTGAAAAAAATAAGGTAGAAGGTGAATGCCAGAGTACTTATAAAATATGATAAATAGTTAAAAACTATAAATAATTTCGAGCCTGAACCTCTAGGTATAAGGGGAAGTCTATTGATAGTTAAATTATCTTTAATCTCAACAGATTTTTTAGAAAAAATGCCATATCCACTATAAATAGTTCCACTAGGATAGTTTGGTGTCCCCGTTATAACCCTAATTTTAAAATCATCTCCTTTCAACCAATCAACAACATCATTGATCTTAAATTGTTCTGGAAAATAATGATTAGTATATATTAAGATTCTTTTTGCCATACAACCCTGTTTACATAATCTGTGTATGATAAAAGTATTCGCTCGACTTTAGTAGACACATTATCTTCATTATAATCTCTAACTAGTTTTGGGGTGTTTGATGCAGTTTCTAAAACTGAATCTATAGATTGTATAACTCTTTCAACATTCAAACCAGACATAACTAATGGAGGGTTTTCCATTGCCTCTGGCCTCTCATGAGATTCTCTTAAGTTGATTGCATTAAAATTTAAAATTGAAGATTCTTCAGAAATTGTTCCACTATCAGAAATTACTAGACTTGAATTCATTTGAAGGTGCACATAATCAATATATCCTAGTGGTTTAATCAATTTCACCAATGGGTCAAACTTAATTTTTTTAGATTCAATTTTCTTTTTAGTTCTTGGATGAGCACTAAAAACTATTGGAAGCTTATAATGATTAGACACTGAATCTATTATCTTAATTACTTTCTGGAAATTTAGATCAATATTTTCTTCTCTATGACATGAAAGAACAAAATACTTTTCTTTCTTAAGCCCAAGTTTATTTAGAATAGTTGACTTAGCTATTTTTTTAGAATATGCATTAATTTACCCTCAAAATAACTAATTTCATTTATT
>JBELHE010000091.1:0-5257 GCA_042091575.1 Cryomorphaceae bacterium | reverse complement strand
CTGGAATTGGATCAAACTCAACATAGGCATTAGAAACCAAATTTGTTATTCTGTTGTGATTCACTTCGTGATTGATTCTAGCAACAGGATTTTCCTCAGTACTAGAGCTGTATGGGTTGATTCCAGTATAAGTGCCGTCCTCATTATATACTTTTCTAGTTGGAAGAATTCTCATGTACAATTGATCTAGATTAACTTTATTCGCTTCTACTTTTCTATCTGTCAAGTTAAGACGAACTCCAGTTCTAAAATTTTCATTTAAATCCGTGTCGAAATTTATTCTCAAATTATTTCTGTTGATTCCACTTCCTTTGATTACACCGTTCTCTACGTATTTATTAAAAGAAATATAATAATTAGATTTTTTTGAGTTTCCGCTAACTGTTACGTCAGTATTAGAAACCAAACCGTCTCTCAGAACCAAGCCTCTCCAATCTGTTGGGACCATTGACTGATAATCCGGATATGGTACAGCCAATGAGGTATCATTAGCTCCATAACCATCAGCTCCAGGCACGAAAGTTACTGCTTCGTTCCAATATTCAGCATAGGTATTGAGATCAGCTGTTTGCGGCATTCTAGTAACTTTTGAAAAAGTTGTGTAATGATTGACTGAAACATTAACAGTTCCTTCTTTACTGGCTTTTCCACTTTTGGTATTTATAAGAATTACACCTGCAGCTCCTCTTGTACCATAAATTGCCAAAGAACTTGCATCTTTTAAGACTTGGATAGACTCGATATCATTGACATTTAGGTTCGAAAGATTGTATTCTGTTCCAGCGATGAATCCATCAATTACATAAAGTGGTGTATTATTACCATTAATTGAACTAACCCCTCTAATCCTAATTGCAGCACCAACACCAGGTTCACCACTAACTCGAGTGACTTCAACCCCAGTAGCTTGACCCTGAAGTAAGTTATCGACCCTGGAAACTGGTTTGTTTTCAATAGCATCGCCTTTTATTTGTGAAATAGATGAAACCAGATCTTTCTTTTGAACACCACCATATCCAGTTACAATAACCTCTTCTAAATTGGCAATATCCTCTTGCATAACTATTTCCATGGTCGAAGATGTGCTTACTGCTTGAGATAAATAACCTACATAGGAAAATATAATCACAGCATTATCTTGAACCGACAATTGAAAGTTTCCATCAAAGTCTGAAACAGTTCCATTTGTTGTACCTTTTTCAATAATACTAACGCCTGGAAGCAAATTTCCACTAAAATCTGATACTGTACCTTGAATCATTTGCTGAGAAAAAACAAATGAGGAATAGCAAGAGAAAATAAGAAGAAAAAGTAATTTAATTTTTGTTGTTTTCATAATATTTTTATTAATTCTTCAATTAATTTTTTACGAAAAATATAAAAAAATTATGATAAAATTATTAACTTTTTAAAAAAAAGCTTTATTCTTTATAATAATCTAAGGAAAAGGTAAATAAATTAGGATATTAATAATTTAATCTAAAAACTCAAAAATCAATCAAGGATTTAAGAAATAAATATTTTTAACTCATTGATAAATAGTATATTATAATAAAAAATTACATCGGTTTGGGTTCCGTTCAGACCGTATTACATAAACCTTCCATTTTGGAGGTTTTTTTTTGATTAAAAAGTTTTTAAAAAACATTATATTAATAATTAAATAATAATTATGAAAAAATCTCTAATACTTCTTGTATTAATTTTAGTTTGTTGTTCAAAACCAGAACCAAATCCAAAAATTGAAATATATAACGCTTCTATTGAATCAATACTTGATATTTATTCTGAAATTGAAATTATTGCTGATTCTATAGGTTTACCTGAGGGACCTGTGTGGGACTCTAAATCAAACTCTTTGCTTTTTACTGATGTCATGGCCAATAAAATATATAGTTGGAATGTAATTGATGGAGTTTCTGATTTTATTGTACCAAGTGGAAATACTGGATATGCTCCAAATATTGATTTTGGTTTATTAGGTGCTAATGGACTAGCAATTAATAATGATGGCAGATTAATTTTATGTCAGCATGGGGATAGAAGATTGGCAACTATAGAAACTAAATCATCGATCAATCCAAACTTTTCAACAGTCATTGATAATTTTGAAGGGAATAGATTTAATAGTCCTAATGATTTAGTTTTAGCGGATGATGGTTCGATATATTTTACTGACCCAGCTTTCGGTTTTTTTAACTTTGATGCTTTTGAGTTTGTTGAAGACGAAATTAAAAAACTAAATTTTAATGGAGTTTACAAATTTAACACTAATAATAATAAACTTTCTTTAGTAACTGATAAGATAGATCTCCCTAACGGAATTGGGATTTCACCGGACAATAAAGTTTTATATGTAAACAAGATGAGTATTTTAGATGGAAATCCTAAAATCATAAAAATAGATATTAATAATTATGAGCAAACTGAATTATTTGATGGTAAGGAATTAATGGAAATGTATAAAGGTTATTTTGATGGTATGACTGTACATTCATCAGGAAATATTTTTACAACTGGTCCAGGTGGATTATTGGTTGTATCAAATGAAGGTAAATTAATGGCTAAAATTGATTTAGGACATTTAACCAATGTGACATTTGATGATGATGAAGGATATGTTTATGCAACTGGATTTGTGGATAATCCAAAAGTATTCAGAATAAAAGTTAAAAACTAAATATCATAAAAAAAATAGCTTTCATCATATTGTTTATTACTTTTTTTTCTTGTAAAAAAAATAACAAAATAGAATTACCGAATATAATTTTAGTTATGACCGACGATCAGGGCTGGGGTCAGACTAGTTATAATAACCACACTATTTTAAAGACCCCTAATCTTGACTTAATGGCTACTAACGGATTACGCTTTGATAGATTTTATGCTGGAGCTCCTCAGTGTTCTCCAACAAGAGCAAGTGTGTTAACTGGAAGAAATAATGATAGAACAGGTGTTTTTTATCATGGTTACCCTCTTAATAAAAATGAAAAAACTATTGCTCAAGAATTAAAACAGATTGGTTATGCAACTGGCCATTTTGGAAAGTGGCATTTAAATGGATTTAGAGGACCAGGCGCTCCAATTTTTAAAGATGATGAATACAGTCCAAGTAATTTTGGATTTGATTACTGGTTAAGTACTTCAAATTTTTTTGATATAAATCCTATATTGAGTGATAATGGAATTTTTAAAGATTTTAATGGAAGCTCCTCTAAAATCATAGTGAATGAGGCTTTAAAATTTATTAAAAAAAGTATAAATGAAAATAAACCTTTTTTTGCTGTAATTTGGGACGGATCACCACATAATCCCTTTCAATCAGACAAAGAAGATCAGTTAGGGTTTGAAAATTTAAATAAGGAAAGTAAAGAACATTATGGTGAAATTGTTGCATTTGACAGAAGCATAGGTGTTTTAAGAAATAAAATTAGTGAGATGGGGATTCATCAAAATACAATTATCTGGTATTGTAGTGATAATGGAGGTTTGAAAAATATAATACCATCAACTGTTGGTGGATTGAAAGGTGGAAAAAATACTATGTGGGAGGGTGGCTTAAGAGTACCCGCAATTATTGAGTGGCCTAAAAT
The DNA here is from genome assembly GCA_042091575.1 of Cryomorphaceae bacterium. Lineage (GTDB taxonomy): Bacteria > Bacteroidota > Bacteroidia > Flavobacteriales > Flavobacteriaceae > Eutrophosalina. The sequence continues at coordinate 1,664 of JBELHE010000091.1, read as the reverse complement.
GATTAAACCTAGAGTAACTAAATATCCTGCATCTACTATGGATATTTTTCCAACTATTTTAGAAATAGTTGGTTTAAATGAAAACAGTAAATTAAGTTATTTTGATGGAGAAAGTATTGTTGATATTTTTGATTCTAAAACAGAAACTAGATTATCAAAAATCCCTTTTCGTTTTGATAACAGAGGAGCTCTTATTGATAATAATATTAAACTCGTTGTTCATGATATTAAAAATTTAGATTTTGAGCTATATAACTTATCAAATGATCCAACAGAATCAAATGATATTTCACTAACAGAAATTGATCTACTTCAAAAAATGAAGAATGAATATATTTTTTGGAACAAAACTGTTGATCTTGATGTTAAAAAAATGAAAATAATTGATCCTGTTCAGTGGCGTGATGCTGATAAATATTTTCCTTTTTTTGAGGAATGGATTAAAAGAAAAGAATATTCAAGATATATTAAAAGACAACCTTATTCAGTTTTATTTGATAATAATTAATATTTTAAAATTACTTGTTTAAAAATAAATTTATTCTCTTTGCAAAATAATATTATATTTGCACCGTTGTGTATTCTTGGTTATTTACCAAGAGGTTTGTAGAAACCAATGAGAAGCTTTCCAGTCGGAGAGCTTTTTTGCTTTATTATGAGACTATCTCTAATGCTTTTGTTTTTTTCCAATCTCCTCTGGTGAAATCAGGAAATGCTTGAGGCGCTCCTTCATTTTTAATTGAGTATGCGCTAAGTGGTGTTACTGAACTCCAAAAACACCCTTCATAAACATTTTGATCCAGCGCTAAGCCATTTTTTAAACATTCAACAATTCGGTACATCATAATTCCATCCATTCCGCCATGACCAGATGATATTGTCTTTTGATTTAATCTTTTATACAAAGGATGGTCATATTTTTCATAGACTCTTTTTAATTCTTCTCCCTGAATCCAAGAAAGATGATCCTTGGTTAATCCCTCAAATCCGTTCTCAAATGCAACTCTGGTTGGAAAACCCGCTAGAGTTCCTTTTATACCTTGAATTAAATTTAATCTAGTATACGGTCTGGGACTAGTTTCATCCCATTGAACTAAAACTGTCCTTCCTAAATTAGTTTTTATTATAGATGAATTTATATCGCCATTTGAAAAATCCATTTTATTCCATTTATGGTCGATATCAAAATTTTCATTCGCAAAATTATTTCTTCCAATTGCAGGGGATGATAATGATATTATATGTTTAAAATTATCATCATGCCTTGCTAAATTCATGTATTGTGCTACTGGACCTAAACCGTGCGTTGGATATAAATTACCTTTACTTTCAGAATAATGCAAAGTTCTCCAATTTCCAGTTCCTCTATCTGTATTAAACATTTGCCATCTGAGTTCATGGATATATGCTGCTTCTGCATGCAATATTTGCCCTATAAGACCTTTTCTACAAATGTTTAAAAACATCAATTCATCTCTTCCATAATTCACATTTTCCATCATCATACAGTGTTTTTTTGTTTTTTCAGAAGTATTTACAATATCCCAGAGCTCTTCAAGGTTTACACCAAGAGGAACCTCAGAAAAAGCATGTGCTCCATCTTTCATACATTGAACTGCCATTGGAGCATGATTTCTCCAATTTGTACTTATAAATACTACATC
>JBELHE010000090.1:0-5296 GCA_042091575.1 Cryomorphaceae bacterium | reverse complement strand
CCAGGATGTGTAAACCAGAGTGTTATTTTTATTTTATTTTTAATTAAATAAAAATAACCTAGGACAATTGAAATAGGAGACATGTGTGAAAAGCAACTTTCATAATCATTCTGCATTGTTAACTTTCTTAATACTTTTAAAAAATAAATATATTTTCTGAACTTATTACTTGATTTTTTTAGTCCATAAATTTTGATATTTTTATTAACTAACGGTTCTGAGTCAACTCTAAGTGATATAACGTCTACATGATCAAAATTTTTTCCAATAGTTTTTAGCCAATCTATGGTGAATGCAAGTGATGTATCATTTTTATCAATGGCTAAGTTAAAGTAAAGTAATCTTTTATTCATATAGTATTTGTTCTACTCTTATCCAATTATTAAGAAACATATTCTCTCCTGCAAGCTCAGCTCCAAGTTTTTGACATTTTTTACTCAATTCTTCTTGAAGGTTCTTATTATCAATAAATTCATTAAGCATTTGATGAAATTCACTTGAATTGTTATATCTATACATTAATGTACCTCCTTGGTCTCCAAAAGGCGAAGAAATTCCCCTTATACTTGATGACAGACTTGGAAGTCCGCATAAACTACTCTCAATTAATACTCGTGGAAGCCCCTCATAACTGCTAGCCATTAGAAGTAATAACGATGAGTTCATTAAATCCGAAATTTTTTCAGAATCAACTGATCCAATAAAATGGATATTTTGGATTTTATTCTCATTAATAAAATCTTGACACTTTTTAAGATAATCCTTATTTGGTGTATTTCCAACAATTTTTAAATCATAAATATTATTGTTCATTGATGAAAAGATATGAAATTGCTTAATTAAAAATAGAATTCCTTTTCTAGGAATAACATTCCCAACAATTAAAAAATTGTTCCGGGCCATCTTTTTGTTGGTAAAAATAGTGTGATCAACCCAGGCGGGAAAGTAAATGTATTTTTGATTATATTTACTTGCTAATTCCTTTGTAGCAGTTTCCTCAACACCCCTTAATAAATCACATTTCTTGTATGTAAAATTTGAAATTATCATTGATATTATTTTTACAATTCTTTTCAAGTAAAAATTTCTTTGATTTAACAGTAAATCTAAAAAGTCACCATGGTGTTCAATAACAATTTTTATTTCCTTTTTATTGAAAATTTTAATAATAATTGGTAATAAAGCAGAAATTGGATCTTTGGCGGATATTATATTAATTTTATTATCTTCAACATATCTATTGAGATTTTTATAATTTAATAGATAAAAGTAGAGATATTGAGTAATTAAATATTTGGGCTTTTTTAGGAAAGTAATGTTGACAAAAGGATGTTGTATTTGTTTTTGTTCTTTCCCATATGTCATTACAAATGTACTGAAATTTGCTGAGAGCTCCTTAAATTTTTCTTTATCTGATTTACTAATTTCAAAACCATAATCTGTTGTTCCATAAAACATTAGATTTTTCATAACTTCATAATTTCTATGTATTTTTTAATATTATTATCTTCATTAAATTTTTCAATTATATAATTTTTTGCGTTGTTTTTTTTAATTTCATTTTCTTCTATCTTTTCAACAACATTGTTTATCATCTCTTTAAGATTTTCTATTCCTGGCGCCTTATTATCAATTAAATCAATAATCCATCCATTTTTTCCATCTAAAAGTATTTCATTAGTTCCTCCAATAGGTGTACTGATAATTGAAAGTTCATAATTTATTGCTTCTAATATGACATGAGGTAAACCTTCATATCCAGATGCCTGAATATAAATATCAGAATTTATGTATATTTCTTTTAATTGAGCTTTATTTTTTTGTCCCGTAAATATTATTTTATTTTCTAACTCCAATTCTTTAACAAGGTTTTCAAGTTTTTTTTGTAAAGGCCCACTTCCTACAATATAAAAAATAAAATTCTTGCCGCTTTTTTCAAGTTCTTTAAATGAATTAATAATCACATCTATATTTTTCCATGGTGCAAGTCTTCCGACTGTTATAAATTTATATGTATCATTATTAGGTTTCGATATGTTATTGATTACTTTTGTTCCGTTGTATATTACTCGAGTTTTATTATTTAAAACACCCCAATTTCTAACTACACTTTCTAAATGCTTTGAAGGTGTTATAACCAGGTCTGCTTTAGTAGCTGTCCAACCTCGAGTAAATTTTGCAAATTCTAGATGTAGGCTGTGTTTATTAGTTTGAAAATCATCAAAGGAGTCTTTTGTAATTCCTCTATTACGTCCTCTTTCCCATGCCCAGTCACCAACAACTTTTCTAATTAATTTCTTTCTTAAGATGATATTTGCTAAATAGGACTCCATTGGAAGTCCGTTAACAAATATCACATCTGATTTCCTTCCATTTTTAATAATTAAAAATATTGTTTTAATCCATCTTAAAATAAGATTTTGTCTTCTTAATATTCGCACAACTTTATATTCTTCATGATCAGAAATCTTTTCTTCGCTAAGACATAAAACAGTTACTTCAAATCCTTCTTCTTTAAATTTTTTTGCTATTTTAGGAACAAAACTTGCAGGACCTCCAATATCAGGAGGATAAATTCCAACAGTTATTAATATTTTCAAGGATTTATTTTTTTATATTTTATTATTTCTTCAACCATTTCGGGAATCGACATTGATGGTTCATAGCTCGTTGCATTTACGATTTTATCAATAGAAGGAGTTCGTCTCATTGGATCTTCAAATTTGTCACCATAAACTTCAAGATGGTCTTTAAAAATTATTTCAGATTTAGAATTACATTTTTGAATAATTAACTTAGCTAAATCACTAATTGATATCTCTTCTGTTTGTCCAATATTATATATTTCTCCATACAGTTCATTTTTAGCTAACAAATAAAAATAGTTAACTACATCTCCAACCCATGTAAATGACCTTGTCTGGATTCCACTTCCATGGATTGTAATTGGATTATCATTAAGAGCTGCTTCAACAAATTTAGGAACAACCATACCATATTCCGACAATTGGTTTGGACCAATTATATTAAATAATCTAACAATAATTGGTTTAAGGTTTCCGTCATTATATTCCGAAAGTGCTAAAAATTCATCAATTAGTTTTGAGGCAGCATAGGACCATCTTAATTTAGTTGGCGGGCCAATCAGGCTTTTTGTTTCCTCTGTCCATATTGGGTCTTCAGATACACCATAAACTTCTGAAGTTGAAGTTATAAGTACTGGAATATCATTTTGCTTACATGCTTCAATAACTATATGAGTTCCCTCAATATTAGTTAATAATGCTTTGCTAACATTTTCCATAATATATTGAACGCCAACACCTGCGGCTAGATGAAAACAAAAATCAAATCCGTTAAAAGTTTCAGATAAATTTTCAATATCTTCAACTCTTTTTTCGATAAACTTAATGTTTCCATTTTCTGAAAAATTATTTAAATTATTTAATTTTCCTGTTGATAGGTCATCAATGATCAGGATTTGCTCGGTTCCATTCTCAAGTAATTTCTTAACTAAGTTAGAACCTATAAACCCCGCTCCACCAGTGATTATTACCTTTTCTAAATTATTTTTCATATTCATATTTAAAATTAATATCTCCTAGTTCTTTTTCATATTCTTTATACCACTGAACTGTTCTTTTCAATCCATCTTCAATATTTATTTTTGGTTCCCATCCCAAAATAGATTTTGATATTTCTAAACTTGGCAAAACAATATCTACATCTTTCATAGCCCTTTCTCTGTGTGATTTATTAGCTTTCATACCTAAATTGTCTTCAATCATTTTAATTACTTCATTTAATGACCATGTTTGATTAGATCCAAAGTTAAATGTTCCTTTTTTATTGATATCTATTAGTTTATTTAAACCATTTACTATATCTTTAATGTATGTAAATGAACGTTTTTGTTCTCCATCACCATAAATAATTACTTCCTGATTGTTGGCTATCCAGTGTATGAATCTAAGAATTGACATATCTGGGCGCCCAAAAGGACCATAAACAGTAAAAAATCTAGGAATCTGAATAATTGTAGAAGTGTTTTCAAGTATATTATTTGATAAAACTTCACCAAACGATTTAGTTGCTGCATAAATAGATGGAGGGTTTTTTAGTTCACTTTCATTTTCTTTTGCAAGCTTGGTTCCAGTATCGCCATAAATTGATGAAGTTGACGCAATGATAAATTTATCTATTTCATATTTTTTAACATATCTAGATAGCACTGCAGTTGCAATTGTGTTGTCTGAAATATAACTTTTTGGATCAAGAAAGCTTTGCCTTACACCAGCTCTTGCTGCAAGGTGCAATACTACTTTTACATTTTTGAATATTTCTTCTTCTTTGGTTACAGCACCTTCGTCAGATAAGTTAATTTGTTTGAAAGAAAAATTAGAATATTTTTCCAAATTTTTTAATCTTAATAATTTTAGATTTTTATCATAGGCATCATTAAGTGAATCTATACCAACTATTTCGAAATTATTAATATTAGATTCTATAAAATTGTAACCAATAAAGCCACAAGACCCTGTAACTATTAATTTATCCACACTTAAATTCTAACTCTTTTAAAGATTACTATTTGATATTTCTTGTTTCTATTATTATTACAATATGCTCAAATTTTTAGGTCATGCGGGTTTTCTTTATGAAACTGATAATGAGCTTTTATTAATGGATCCTTGGATGTCAGACCAGGGAGCATTCGATTCATCATGGTTCCAGTTTCCTTCAAATCATGATTACGGTATTGAAATTATAGATTTAATTAATAAAACTGATAAAGATGTTTACATATACATTAGTCATGAACACAAAGATCATTTCGATGTACCTTTTTTAAGTAAACTTGCACTTGAAAAAATTAATTTTATTACTCCAAAATTTAGAAGAGATCATGTAGCCCATGTCCTAACTGATTTAAAACCAAAATCGGTTATTACACCAGTAGACTCAGAAGTTGTCACTATTAGCAATCTTGAAATAAGACTTTTTTTAGATGATCAGGAAATTGTTCGTGATTCTGCATTAGGGTTAATCGATAAAAGTAAAAATTTTACATTTCTTAATCTTAATGACTGCAAAGTTTACGATCGGGTAGATGAGTTAAAAGACATATACAAAAAATTTGATGTATTCACATGTCAATTTTCAGGTGCAGTATTTCATCCAGTATGTTACAACTATTCTGAAAAGAAATATAACGAGATATCCGAATCCAAAGTATATGGAAAATTTAATTCTGTTAAAAATTTAATTGAAAAATTTCAACCTAAAACATATATTC
>JBELHE010000089.1:0-5338 GCA_042091575.1 Cryomorphaceae bacterium | reverse complement strand
CAATTAAAATAAATTTAAAAATTGATAAATATTTAAGATTTTCTCTCATCTAGTAAATGGGTTTTTTAATGAATTAAACGAAGAGGCCGGCAATCCTTCCTTGTTAAATAAACTTGGAGTTAAAAAGTTTTTCCATCCATATCTAATGTATTTTGGATCAATTACATCTTTTGATTCTACGAAAACTTTGTCATCAATTATAGCCGCAGAAGCATTAAAAAATTTTTTATTTAAACCAGCTAATTCAAAGTGATTTAATTTTTCATTGTTTAAATAAAGACCACTACCTGTGTGTTCAAAACTAACTAAGGCACTATCATTTTTATATGTAACATCTTTAAAAAGGGGCCCTGAAAAAACTAACTTATCGTATCCATAATCATTAGCTAAGGCTAACAAAGCTAATCTTTCGCCAACAGGTTTTTTAGGTAGGGGGTGAATATCAAGACTATCCCCTAGGTCCATTATTATTGCCATTCCAACATTATTTTTCTTCAATGTCAATCTTTGTGCTTCTCTAACCTCAGCAACTAATTCAGAATTAGATCTTATTTTAGCAGCTACATCAGCAAAAGGAGCTAGTTGAACATAATAAAAAGGTAAGTTATCATTATTCCATTGCTCTCTGTAGCTATCAATTACAGCTGGAAAAACTTTTGTGTATGCACTTGATCTATTACGATTACCCTCTCCTTGATACCAAATAACTCCCTTAATTGTAAAATCACCTAATGGGTTAATCATTGAATTATTTAAAACAGTATGTGAGCCTTGATTTTTAGACATTCTTAATCGAGAAGGGAAAACTATTTCATTTATACCTTCACTGAGTTTATACAAAGATTCATTTGTGAGCCAAGCAACAAATCTAGATTTCCAGGATCCATCAAAAGAAATTACTTTTTCATTATTAAAATATATTCCCCTGTTTTTATCTTTACTTAAACCACCATTTCCATAAAAATCAGAAATTCTGATAGCTATACTATTTCTGCCATTTTTAAGTAATCCATCTCTAATTTTATATTTCGAACCGGTTTGAGGCCAATTATTTTTCCTGGCTACTAATTCTCCATTAATAAAAATAGAATAAAAATCTCCTTGATCTATGAGTTTTCCAATATTGACAGAAGCTAATGTTGTATCATTGACATCTATCTGGAAATCTTTTCTCATCCAAACAATTCCATCAAAATCATTGTAAGCATTATGAAAAGTGCTAAATTCTCCTAAATCAACTTCTTTTTTTTCAAAAATCGAGCTAATTCCCTCAATAGTTCTAGATTCCCAATTAGTATCATTAAATTCTTCTTCTGAAAATGTTTTATTTATTTTATCAATATATTTGATTTCATCATTATTGATGAATTCTTGCCTATCTACAAATAAATGACTGTTAAGCCACAGATTATAATCAGAATTAGGATCATTACTTATCTCTAATCTTTCTCTTAAATTTTCAAATCCATCAACTTTTTCTAAATTGTTAACATTAGCCCACGACTCAGCTGGGGTTCCGCCTACAGTCGAGTTGATAATACCAATTGGAATATTTAACTCATCAAAAAGTTTTTTAGCATAAAAATATCCAACAGCTGAAAATCCAGAGATTGTTTCAGTTTCACAAGACAACCAATTTCCCGTAAAGGTTTTTAATGGTTTCAGTGATAAATTTCTATCCACAGTTATCATTCTGATTTTTTGATTTTTATCCAATTTTTGTATTTCATCATCATTAAGTGTTTGTCTAATTCTCCATTCCATATTGGATTGGCCAGATGCTAACCAAACTTCACCTAATAAAACATCATTTATTATTATTTTTTCATTATCAGAGCTAATTATAATTTTATGAGAAATATTGTCTGCTTTTGGCGTATTGATGTTTACTTTCCAATAACCATTTGAATCAGAAATTGTAGTTATCTCCTCATCCCAACTTGATAGTATTTTAACTTCTTTATTAGATTTTGACAATCCCCAAACTGGAACTACACTTTCATGTTGCATAACCATGTTGTCTTGAAATAAGTTATTTAAACTTAGACTAGTGTCGTTTTTACTCAAACATGAGTATAATAGAATAGTTATTATTAGATAAATTTTTTTCATATTTTTTTGTTAAGCTGATTGATAAAAAAATCTGTCATCAAATCGATATATTTTTTTGTAAAAACAAGCGGACCATGTTTACCATCTTTAATTAAAATAAGATTACTTTCCAAATTATTTTCTTTTAATGCATTATGTAGAACTTCACTTTGACAATGCGGTACTGTTAAATCTAACATACCATGAATAATTAAAAAAGGAGGAGTTTTTTTACTGATATATGTGATTGGATTAGCTAACATAACATCCTTCTTATAATCTTGAATTGGATTTCCAATTAGTAAGGATTCTGGTGAATCTGGATTGTTGTGGGTAATTCTTGAGCCACATTCATCCATTATTAAAAAATTTGTTGGACCAAACCAATCAACAACTGCATCAACATGACTGTCAAGATTAGTATGATTTCCAACATTTCCATTCATTAAATTAACGTGGGATGTAGTACCTGCCATTGCAGAAAGGTGACCACCGGATGATGAACCTGTTATACCAATAAAATTTTGATCAAAATTATATTTTTCCGCGTTTGCCCGAATGAATCTCACAGAAGCTTTAACATCATGAATTTGAGCAGGAAAAATTGCATCTGAACTTGAACGATGATTAATTGATACTACAGCAAAACCAGAATCTAATAAAGGTTTTATTAATTTTTCTTTAATATATTTCCCGGCCTTTTTCCTGTTTGACATCCAAGCACTTCCATAAATTGTTATAACAACAGGATATTTTTTTTTTTTTAATTCAGGAAGGTAAATATCCATGTTATTATATTCATGATTATTTCCTGCATAGTTAATATCTCCCCACTTAGGTGAAGGTAGATTCTGAGAATTCAAAAAGGAAAATATTAACAAAAAGAGAGGTAATATTTTACTCATATCTAATTGATTTAAGGATTAGTTCTTTATTTGAAACGCCTAAATAGTTCTTTGCTGTAGATTTAACTATTAAACCATCATCTGAAAAAATAAAATCATATGTCATTTTTACAGGCGTTTCATATAAATAATTAGTTAACTGAAATTCATTCTCATTTAACCATGATCCGATTGATGCTATCATTTTATTTTTTTTATATCTAAGTGATGACTTTGGAAGAATTATAGAACGCCTTGATCTTGTAAAAGGAAGATGGGTTTTAAGACTATTTCTAATAAAAATGTCATAATCAAATGAAATTATTTCCGTTTCTTTTTCCATTTCTATTGAAACAAAATTTTCATTTTCTCCCATTTTAAAACTAATAGCTTTAACTCCTTGTTCATTTGATTCCATTTGGAACTTTTTGTTTGTGATCTTAATTCTCGGTTTAATTGGTTTTTTCTCTAAATATGGATTTAAAGACAATGATGATATCTTTTTTTTAAGTGTATTGTAGGCAATATCATTTTTAATAAGTTTAGTTTTTGAGGTGTTTGGTAGTATAATATCCCATACTAATTTCATTATTAAACCTAAATTATTTGTTCCTGAGGTTATAGCAATTACCATGTCTTTATCTGGAATAACTAAGCAAAACTGCCCCATAGCACCATCCGCCCTGTAACTATTATATCTTGATCTCCAAAACTGAAACCCATAACCTTGAGTCCAATCATTATTTGGATTGCTACCATTTGAAACTTGCTTGGATGTTGCAGAACGAATCCATTCTTCACTTAAAATTTGATTTCCATTCCAATTACCATTATTTAAATATAGTTGTCCAAACTTTGCAATATCCTCTGTTTTTAAGTGTAATCCCCATCCTCCAACATTAATCCCCAAGGGGTCTTCTTCCCATTCAGGCTTGTCTATGCCTAAAGGTTCGAATAATCGTGGATATAAATATTCTACTAATTTTTCATTGGTAACCTTTTGAATTATTGCTGAAAGCATATAAGTTGCAGGTGTATTATACATAAAGTGAGTACCAGGCATGTATTTTATCTCTGAACCAAGGAACTTACTGACCCAATCAGATTCTTCTCTGTAAATACTTGGTTCCTTAACATGTCCTGTGCTCATGGTTAAAAGATCAACTACTCTTAACTCTTTTAGTTGCCATGTAATATCTTTTGGATTTTTTTCAGGGAAAAAGGATATAACTAAATCATTTATTGATAGTAAATTCTCTTGAACTGCAAAACCAATTGCTGTAGATGTGAAACTTTTACTTAATGACCAAAGTTCATGTGGTGTATTTTGATCATATGGTGACCACCAGGCTTCTGTTATTACTTTATCATTTTTTACAATCATTAAACTATGGATTGCATCAATTTTTTCTTCAGCTGAATTGATGAAAGCAAGAATTGTTTCAGATGAAATACCAAAATCTTCAGGGACAGCTCTTTCAAGGTTATAATTATTTTGGGCTGTTAATGTTATAGATGATATCCAAAGTATTAATAAATAAATATGTCTCATATAAATTATCTTTGATTTATTAAAAATGTGTTTTCATTTTTTAACCACTCATCTAAAAGATTCCTAGCCTGATCAACAACATTATTATACTTAATTTTATTAATAAGATTTTCCGACTCTAATGGATCGTTTTTTATATCAAAAAGAATCTCATATCTTTCTTTATAAACAATACTTCTTACATATTTGAAGTTATCAAAACGTACCATTCTGCCAAACTGATTTTGACTGTACACAACATTAAATTTGTTTTTTTTACTATTGGGGTTAATTATTTCGTTTTTAAAACTACGCCCATCAAGATCATCAGGAACCGATACATCAGCTAAGTCAAGAAGACTAGGCATTATATCAATTGTCCCTACTAATGCATTCTCAACAACTGTTTTAGGCTTAATTCTTTTTGGATATTTAATAATTATTGGAATTTTGGAAGATTCTTCATAAAAAGTTGTCTTTGCAATTAGTTTATGGCTACCAGCCATTTCTCCATGATCTGTAGTGAAAATTATAATTGTATTATCACTAATACCTTTATTTTTAACAGATCTCATTAATTGTCCAATATGTCTATCAGTATTTTCTATTAGTAATTGATAGGTAGAAATAAAACGCCTCCATTCATCTTCATTTAGTCCAAAAACTTCATAATACATAAAATCTTTGTGTAAAATCATACCCTTTTCATATTTAATATCATGATTTTCAGGAACATTTGGACGAGGTTGATAACGTAAATAGGGCTCCGTTTCATTCCTAGCAAAATGGATAGCATCAGTAAAGGTTGCTCCAGCTACTTTACCACCAAGAA
>JBELHE010000088.1:0-5756 GCA_042091575.1 Cryomorphaceae bacterium | reverse complement strand
AGTCATTAACAGATATTTTATTTTGATTAACTGCAAGCTTACACCTAATATAAGCTATGGAATGACTGTCTGCTAAATGATGAATTAGTTGCAATATTGTCCAACCTTTTTCTCTATAGGGAGTGTTTATTTGCGTGGTATTCAGAATTTTTATTTCGTCCTCTAATTTTGAAGGGAATTTTTTTAAAATCTCAATATTTTCTTTTACGTAGTTAGTGTCAAATTTATTTTTATTAAGTTTAAATCTTCCAATTGGATATTTGATTTCATCAAAATTCATTATCTAGATTCTTTTTTAACTAATAAAATACTTCTAAATATAAAAAACAAGCCTGTAATTATTAAAGGAATACTTAACCATTGTCCTGTAGATAAAAATTTTAATTCTGATTCAAATCCACCTTGGCTTTCTTTTAGAAATTCAATTACAAATCTTACAATGAACATCCCAAAAAGGAACATTCCAAAAATATATCCTTTTTTATCACCTAATTTCTTTTTATATAAAAATCTTAAAAGAAAAAATAATGAGAAATATCCAATGGCTTCATAAATTTGTGCTGGATGCCTTGGAAGAGTTTCTCCTCTATTCATGAAAATAACACCGAAATTATTTCCAGTATAATTTCCTACTATTTCAGAATTAAAAAAATTTCCGATTCTAACAAATCCAGCTCCTAAGCTCACGGGTATTGATAATTTGTCAAGTACCCACAAAAGGGGTTTAAACTTAAATTTTTTTTGATAAAGATAAAGACCAAAAATAATTCCAATTGATGCTCCATGGCTAGAAAGTCCTCTAAAACCTATAAACTCATAGTTTTCTATAATTCCAAATAACAAACTACTTCCAGCCCTTTCTCTAATTGGAAGAAAAATTTCTAAAAGATGATTACTGTAATATGACCAATTATAAAAAAAAACTTCACCGAGTCTAGCTCCAATTAAAGTTGAAACTACAAGATAAACCAGAAGAGGATCAATAAATTCAATTTTAATATTTTCTTTTTTATAAATATTTTTCATAATGTAATAACCAACAGAGAAAGCTATTACAAACATTAGACTGTAATAATGTATACCAAAAGAACCTATTTTGAATAAGGTCTCGCTTGGGCTCCACTGAATTTTTTGTATATAGTTCATCGATTGTAAATTTAGTTAAAATTTTTAGTGAATTTAATTATGGAACAGGATCAAATCCACCTTTACTCCATGGATGACATCTTAAAATTCTTGTAAAAATTAAATATAAAGCTTTTATAAAATTATGTTTTTTTAGTGACTGTATGGCATAATTTGAGCAAGTAGGATTATACCTGCAGCTAGCAGGTAAAGCAGGAGAAATTATCTTTTGGTAGATTTTGATCAAAATTATAAATGGTACAGAAAAAAACTTTTTCATGAATTAATCAATTTTGTATTGAGTCCCCTCTTTACTGTCTTTTAATTTAACTCCTAATTTAAGCAAACTATCTCTGATTTGGTCTGAAGTGTCAAAATCATTATCTAATCTAGCTTTATTTCTAAGGTTAATAATTAAATTTATCAATTCCTCTATTTGATGATTTTTCTCATTTTTATCTTTTGATTTTATCAAATTAAGTCCAAGAATTTCATGGAAAAAGATTTTAATTTTAGCACTAAGTAATTTTAAATCATTATTATTAATTGTTTGATGTCCACTATTTAACAAGTTTATATATTTAACAACATCAAATAGATTAGCAATTAAGATAGGGCTGTTAAAGTCATCATTTAAAGCACTATAACATTTAGATATCCATTTATTAATATCAAATCCAGTAGTTTCTTTATTTGGTTTTATCTCTGATAATTTACTTATAGCCTCAGAGAGCTTTTTAAATCCTTTTTCTGAGGCTAATAATGCATCTTCACTAATATCTAGAATACTTCTGTAATGGGCTTGAAGTATAAAAAAACGAATTATTTCAGGAGAAAATGCTTTTTTAAATAAAGAGTTCTTACCATTAAATATTTCCTCAGGTAAAATGCTATTTCCAGTAGATTTTGACATTTTTTTTCCATTAAGAGTTAACATATTAGAATGTATCCAATATTTTACAGACTCTTTCCCGTCATTTATTGCTTCTGACTGGGCAATTTCACATTCATGATGAGGGAATTTCAGATCAAGACCACCTCCGTGAATATCAAATTTTTCACCTAAATATTTTCTGCTCATTGCCGTACATTCAATATGCCATCCAGGAAATCCATCACTCCAAGGAGACTTCCATCTCATAATATGTTGAGGTTCAGCTTTTTTCCATAGAGCGAAATCTTGAGGGTTTTTTTTATCTGATTGTCCTTCAAGACTCCTAGTATTAGAAATCAAATCCTCAATATTTCTTTTACTTAATTTTCCATACTTATATGAATTATCAAATTTTGAAACATCAAAATATACAGAACCATTAATTTCATAAGCATAACCTTTTTTCAAAATTGATTTGATTATTTCAATCTGTTCTATTATGTGACCAGTAGCTGTAGGTTCAATATTTGGGGGGAGTATATTAAATAAATTTAGTACTTTATGAAAATCAACTGTATACAATTGAACAACTTCCATAGGTTCAATTTTTTCAGTTCTTGCCTTTTTAATAATTCTATCTTCTCCATTTTCTAAATCATCCTCTAAATGTCCTACATCAGTAATATTTCTTACGTATCTGACTTTGTAACCCAGATGCAATAAATATCTGTAAATTATGTCAAAAGAAATGAAAGTCCTACAATTACCAAGATGTACGTTATTATATACTGTTGGTCCGCAAACATATATTCCAACAAATTTCTTTTGAATTGACTTAAAAACTTCTTTTTTACCACTTAACGAATTATAGACTTTGAGATCTTGCATCAAAATTCAGTCTCAATTTTTAAAAAATCTAAAAATTCTCTTTTAGTTTGTTTATTTTTGAATTTTCCACCGAACTCTGATGTGATAGTGCTGCTGCTAATGTCATTTATACCTCTTGAATTAACACACATATGTTTGGCATCAATTACACAAGCAACGTCTTTAGTATTAAGAACTTTTTGCAGTTCCTCTACTATTTGAAGTGTTAATCTTTCTTGAACTTGAGGTCTTCTAGAAAAATAATCAACTATTCTGTTCATTTTTGATAATCCAACTACATTACCATTAGATATATATCCAACATGTGCTTTACCATAAATTGGTAATAAATGATGTTCACAGGTAGAATAAAGAGTAATATTTTTTTCAATTAATATCTCACCATACTTATATTTGTTTTCAAAAGTTGATGATTTTGGTTTGTTTTTTGGATTAAGACCACTAAAAATCTCATTTACAAACATCTTGGCAACTCTGTCAGGAGTGCCCTTTATGCTGTCATCATTCAAATCCATCCCTATAGTATGAAGAATTTTTTCAACATTATCCCTAATTAATGATATTTTTTCTTGATCACTCATATCAAAAGCATCATCTCTTATTGGGGTAGTTAATGAGGCACTAAGGTGATCATCATCAAACTTGTCTATAGATTCTCTTATAATTTTTTCTATTTTCATAATTTTTTTTAAGTAAATACAAATGTAAGAATTTATGTAATAATTACCATTTGTATATAAAAATGAATTATAATTTATGTAAGTTATAAATTGATATTGTATGTAGCTACAATTCTTGTCGATTCTTTTTTGATTGAAAAATTGTTATTTAAGGCTGAATTAAATATTTTTTTTGAATCCTTTAAATTAAATTTTTGAATTGATATATCAAGAAAACTATATCCAAAATTAAAGCCAACTCCAAAACTTATTGAATTCAATCCATTACTATAAGATTTAACATAACTACTTTGATTTAAAAATCCACCTCTTAAACTAACTGAATCATATAATCTGTATTCAACTCCAGTCTTAATGGTAGTTTTAGTTTTTGAATTACTATTTACCTCATTATTTAAATCTGTAAACGAATTATTGATATTATTACTAAAATTAGCTGAAGAGATATTTTGAGTAGTAAACTCAAAAGATATAATACCTTTTTTATTAAATACATAAGAAATACTACCAGATAATTTACTTGGAATTTTAAGTTTATATTCAGGATAAACATTTATTGTATTTGGGTCAACAGTATCCTCATAAAAAATTTCATCAATTTTATGAGATGTAATTAAATACTGTGAGCTTTCTTCAAAAAACTTATACCAAATTGGGCTATGATAGCTAATTCCTAATCTAAAATTATTTTTTAAAAGCGCAATAATACCAATTTGAATTGAAGTCCCTTTTCCAAAAGTCTTTAAATTGTTTCTAAACTGTAAGCTTCTTAAATTTGATTCAAAATCATAATTGTCTTCATAAAAATCTCTGGTTTCTGAATAATTAATTTCATATGAATTAATATTTAACCCTACATAAAGATTATTTTTATAAAATCCACTTACATTAAAACTTGATTTTTTATTATCACCAGAAGAATTTAAATATAATTCTTGGTTTAAATTATTGGAATATTTAGCATTAGTAAAATAATTATTATTATCATTTGTATTTGAGAAGGGATTTACAATATATCCTTGATATCCTAAAAATGCTTGTTGAGCACCAAATCCTAAATTTGGTGAGGAACCTAAAAACTGATATAGTCCAGAAATAGTTTCATTATCATTAAGTTTTAAATTGCTTAGATCAACGCCTTGGGCATAGTTTAAAAAATAGTTATCAATTCCAATATTGCTTGATCCTTTTACAGAAAATTTATTATTGTAAATATTTTGTAATTGGTAATTAAAAGAAAAGTTGAGTTTAGACCAAGAGCTAGAATTATTATTTAAAACAAAAACAACTCCAAATTGATTAAAATCAAAATCATTAGATTCTTTCGTAGTGTTTCTATTGTTGTATAAAACAGAATTTTTTTCATCATTAAGTTTAAGACTAAATCCTATTTGTGTGTAATTGAAAACAGCACCTGAAGCAGGGTTATCACTTATTGATGAAAACTCACCTCCCAAAGATCCAAAAGCCCCACCCATTGAATTATATCGTGCAGATCCAGAATAATTTTCATCAACATATCTTTTTAGATCATCAAAATATTGGGAATAACTTAATTGTGCACAAACTAAGAACAAGAAAGAGAACAACTTTTTATAAATCATGTTATTTTAGTTTCGTCTTCCACTTGAAGAAGATCTGGAACTTCCAGATGACCTGGAGCTACTTCCACTACTATATGATGACCTTCCAGAATAGTTTGAGCTGTTTGAATTATAGTTATAGTTATTTGATGGATAAGATCTAGAGGAGTAGTTTTTTGAATTATAGTTATTATAATTAGGTATCTGATTTCTTTTATTTTTGGAATCAGCATCAGCTTTCAAGTTATTTTTTTGATTCAGGTTTGGGTCATTATAACTATTTCTAGATGACGGATATTGAGGAGCAAAATAAGTTCTTCCCATGTTTAATCTTCTAATTAAAGATGAATTATTTGAAGTGTTACTTTTACCTGAATTAGATGTTTTATCGGAGTTACTTTCAGATTTCGAATTCCTGTTGTATGTGTAATTTTTTGAACCTCTGTTATCAGCCATTAACACTCTATTGGGGTAATAATTGTTATTTGATAAATAATCACTTCTAGATAAATTGGAATATCCATAATTGTTATATCTGTAATTATAATAACCATTATAATATCCTAACCCAGGCCTAAAACCAAATCCATAAAATCTATATGGAGA
>JBELHE010000087.1:0-5768 GCA_042091575.1 Cryomorphaceae bacterium | reverse complement strand
GCCATAGTAGGACCTCCCACATAACCAGCACCAATACAACAAATATTTTTAATTTTCATTTATATTCTTTTATAGTCATCTTCAATTCGAACAATATCATCTTCACCAAAATAAGTTCCTGTTTGAACCTCAATAAATACTAGAAGAGTATCACCACTATTCAATATCCTGTGCTTAACTTCTTTATTTATTTTTATTGATTCCCCAGCACTGACTTTTTGATTCACACCATCTATTGTTACAATACCATGTCCCTGAATAATAGTCCAAGACTCTGCTCTATTCAAATGATATTGATATGACAGTCTGCCTTTTGGATTTACTTCTATTCTTTTAATTTTATAGTTCTGGTTATCCTCTATAACAAAATACCTTCCCCATGGACGTTCTGAATTATTAATTTCTTTATTTTTCATCTTTATTAAATATTACAATATGTGGTTTGTCGGATAGAAATTTAGATGCCAGGTAAAAACTAACCTTTCGTTTAATTAGATTTTCAATTTTTTCTTCTAGTTGACTTATATATTCAAAATTTAAGTATTGGCCTACTAATACTACCTCTATATTTTTACTATCAATACCCTTAGCATAGTCTTCAATTAAAATTATTTTTTTAACATTACCCATCCTTTCAATTACTGTGCTTACCAGGTCCTCTAGGCCAAGGTGTTTATATACAACTTTTTTTAATGTATCAAATAAAGGATGATTAGTATTTGCTTTATATTCAACCTTATTATTAACTTTTAATTTTTTTAAATAACCTGCATGCTCTAAATGGTTAAGCTCTTTTCGTATTCCATTTGTAGACTCACCCATCTCATTTGCTAATCCATTTAAATGCCCCTTATTAGCCTGTGAAACAAAAAACTTAATTAAAAGCCTAAGTCGTGTCTTAGATGTAATAAGTTCTCCTAGCATTTTTTACTTTTAAATTTTTTTCACAGCTTCGCCACATATGTCCCATAATACATAGAATAAAAATGTGATTAAATCACTTAAATTAAGCAGTTTCAAGTTTAAGGGTAACTATCATACCTAAACTTTCAAGTTGTAACTTAATTTTATTTTTTTGAATTTCTATTACTCTCCCAATCTTCCCTGCAAATACTCCTTCAGAAATTTTATGTAACTGACCTTTTGTAAAGTTTGTTAATGAAACTGATTGGAATTCACCGTTAAGATATTTTTTCATCAATTCAATTTCCTTTACTCTAACTACTGCAGGCTTTCCCAACCAAAACATATAGCGAACTACACCAAAAACAGAAAAAATATCATTTCGCCTACCTTCTTCAATTAAAACAAAAACATATGAAGGTATAAGAGGTTTAAGTATTTTCTTTTTACGATCAGAGTATTGCTTAATAATTGTTACTGTTGGACAATAACAAGAAATACCAATTTCATTTAATCTTTTTGAAACTTTTATCTCTTGATTAGCCTTAGTATATATAACAAACCACTTTTTCATTTATTAAAATTATTTATAAAAACCAACTAAATCCATACAATATATTTAGATATAAAATAGATGTTTATTATTAATAAGTAACAAAAGTACTTAAAAAAAAGTATATTATTGATATATTTTTATTTTTTTCAATTAATACTTAAATATTTCAAAAAAAAATGACATCATCATTGCATATGAAGAGTTTAATATTAATTTATATTTGTATAAATAATAAAATGAAGAATATCTTAGTTACAGGAGGTGCTGGTTTTATTGGGTCAAATCTAATTAAAAGTTTAATTGAAAATGGATTCAACGTTACATCTCTAGATAATTACTCAACTGGAAGTAAATCAAATGAAATACAAGATGTAAAATACTACAATCTTGATATTGAAAAAATATCAAAAATTAATGAATCAATTGATTTATGTTACCATCTTGCAGCACAATCTCGAGTTCAGCCTTCTTTTGAGGACCCGGAAGAATCCTTTAGAATAAATGTTTTAGGCACCTCGAGGGTTATGGAATGGGCAAAAAAGAAGAATGTAAAGGTTGTGTATGCTGGATCTTCTTCAAAGCACCATGTTCCTTCAGACTCTCCTTATGCTATGTATAAATTTCTTGGGGAGGAAGTATGTAAATTATATAAAAAATCATATAATGTTAATGTTGCAATTGCTAGATTTTATAATGTTTATGGACCTGGAGAGAATATAGATGAAAAATTCGGTAATGTGATAGGTATATGGAGATCAAAAGTAATTAAAGGTGAGCCTCTTCCAATTGTTGGTGATGGTAATCAAAAAAGAGACTTTATCCATGTTTATGATATAGTTAATGGGCTAATTAAAATAGCATTAACAGATATAAATCATAATGATGCATGGGAACTGGGAACAGGTATTAATTATAGTATAAATGAACTATTTAAATATTTTAAAGATAAATTTGATGTAAAATCAATAAATATTCCAGATCAACCTGGAAATTACAGACAAACTTTGAGAGAAAATGATGATTCATTAAAACTATTAGACTGGAAGCCAATGGATAGGCTAAAAGACCATATAAATAGTTTTAATTAGTTAATGTTATATCAAAAAATTAACAAAATATGAAAAATGTTTTAATAACTGGAGGAGCAGGTTTTATTGCTCATCATTTAATATATTATTTATTAAATAATACAGATTGGAATATAGTATCTCTTGATAGACTTGATTATAGTGGAAATTTAAATAGATTAGATAATATTTTATCAAAACTAGATGCAGAACAAAAGTCAAGAATTAAAGTGGTGTTTCATGACCTTAAGTCTGAAATTAATCCATGGATAAAAAAAGAATTAGGGGATATTAATATTATTCTACACCTAGCAGCAGGGTCTCATGTTGACCGAAGTATTGATTTTCCAATGGAATTTGTTTTAGATAATGTTGTAGGAACAGCAAATATCTTAGATTACGCAAGGTACTTGAACGATGAAAAAAAACTAGAACGACTCATATATTTTAGTACAGATGAAGTTTTTGGACCAGCTCCAAAAGGAATTGATTACAAAGAAAATGATAGATATAATTCCACAAATCCATATAGTGCATCAAAAGCTGGTGGTGAAGAATTAGCGGTTGCATATGAAAATACATACAGTCTTCCTATATATATAACTCACACCATGAACGTTTTTGGAGAAAGACAGCATCCAGAGAAATTTATACCAATGTGTATTAAAAAAATACGGGATGGAGAAACTGTAACCATACATTCAGATAAAACGAAAAAAATTCCAGGCTCACGGCATTATATTCATGCAGAGGATGTAGCAGAGGCTATCCATTTTTTGCTCACAATAGACTATAACGATATACCTGATTATGGCGGAGCTAAATGTCCCAAATTTAATATTGTTGGCTCTGAAGAACTTAATAATCTTGAACTTGCACAAATTATTGCTGATTCCCAGGGAAAAGAACTAAAATCTCAAATGGTAGATTTTCACTCATCTAGACCGGGTCATGATTTAAGATATTCACTTTCTGGAGAGAAAATGAAAAATTTAGGCTGGACACCATCAATTAAACTTACTGAAAGGATAAAACAAGTTGTTGATTGGTCTTTAAAAAATGATAATTGGATAGAGCTATAATATTAATAAGGCTTGTTTATTATTATAAATAGTTTAATTTTGCAGTTCAAAAATCAATAATGTACGCAGTAGTTAAAATACAGGGAAGTCAATTTAAAGTCACAAAAGATCAAAAGCTTTTTGTAAATAGAATTGATGCAAAAGAAGGTTCAAAAGTCTCTTTTGACAATGTTTTACTTTTTGATGATGGAAAAGCAGTTCAGGTTGGTAAGCCAAATCTCTCTGGAATCTCAGTTGAAGCTAAAGTTATTTCTCACAAAAAAGATGATAAGGTTATCGTCTTTAAAAAGAAAAGACGTAAAGGTTATAAAGTTAAAAATGGTCATAGACAACCAATAACTGAAATTATTATTAATGCTATAAGCGAAAAAAAACCTCCCGCAAAAAGAGAAGAAGTAACTGCAAAGAAGGCAACAACTACAAAAAAGGCAACAACTGCAAAGAAGGCAACAACTACAAAGAAGGCAACAACTGCAAAGAAGGCAACAACTGCAAAAAAATAATTAATTATGGCACATAAAAAAGGAGTTGGTAGTTCAAAAAATGGTAGAGAGTCAGAGTCTAAACGACTAGGTGTTAAAATATTTGGTGGACAATTTGCTCAAGCTGGGAATATAATTGTAAGGCAAAGAGGAACAGTTCATAATCCTGGTGAGAATGTTTACCTTGGAAAGGATCATACACTACATGCTCAGGTTGATGGCATTGTTTCTTTCAAAAAGAAGTCCAATAATAAATCTTACGTATCTATAATAACTCAATAGTTCACAGTTTATTATGAATTGATTACTTAAATTATCTGTCTAAGTAAATTTAATTCAATATTATATAATATTTTGACTCTATTCAGTAGTTCTTTTTTTAATTATAATCGAATCCACTATTTATTTTTAAAAACTAAAAATTTAAGTCCTAAGAAATTAATAATTGCTGATAAAGATGTTGCACCAAAAAAGGGTATATATCCAGAGAAGAATAATATTAAATATTTATGGGTAAAATAATTAACTATCATAGATGATAAATATAAAAATGAAAATGCAATTGGTTCCCGAAAACCTTTAGCTTTTGACTTAAATGTAATCTTTTTATTCAAAAAATAGCTATTTAAAAATCCCATTACATATGATAAAGCTTTTGATAGATTAACATCTATTTTGAACGTATAAAAGAAAATGTTGTAAAAGATAAAGTCTATTATAAAGGAAATTATACCGATTGAAAAAAAGGAAAAAAATTGCTTAATTATTTTTTCAACTCTCATAAATTAAAGTTAACTATTTTTTAAGTCACGTGTTATTTTTTCCCATATTTCTTATTACTTTTAAATTATGAAAATACTTGTAACCGGTGGTGCTGGTTTTATTGGAACAAATTTATGCTCCATGCTTTCAAAACACCATAATGTTTACTCACTTGACAACTACTCAATAGGTTCTAAATTAAATCATTTAAATGGGGTGACTTATTTAGATGGTGATGTTGTTGATATTTTTGATCATTTTGATAAAAATGATTTTGATATTTGTTTTCACCTTGCAGGTCTTTCTAGGATTCAGCCTTCATTTACAATCCCTCTGAATACTTTTCGCGCAAACACAATAGGAACTCAAAATGTTCTGGAATGGTGCAGAACAAATAGTACTAAATTTATTTACTCTGGGTCTTCTTCAAAACATCATGACCCATATCAGTCTCCTTATGCTTTGTACAAGTATCTTGGCGAAGAAATTTGTAAAATGTACAAGCAAGTATATCAAATGGATGTTGAGATTGCAAGATTTTATAATGTTTACGGACCAAAAGAAATAGTTGATGGAGACTGGGCTGCAGTTTTAGGAATATGGAGAAGGCAGATTAGAGAGGGGAAAAATATAACAATAGTTGGAGATGGAGAGCAAAGAAGAGATTTTACGCACGTGAAGGACATAGTAAATGGTCTTATCAAAATAAGTGAGTTTAAAAAAAGGCATACTGATGCATGGGAATTAGGGTCTGGAAAAAACTATTCAATAAATGAATTAGCAAGTTTTTTTATAGACCGCTTTGGGTGTAAAGTTGATTATATCAAGGATCAGTTAGGTAATTATAGAGAGACATTGAGAGAACATGATGATGCACTTGATAAACTTGGTTGGAAACCTAAAGACCGCTTAAAAG
>JBELHE010000086.1:0-5815 GCA_042091575.1 Cryomorphaceae bacterium | reverse complement strand
TTTTACCTAAATATTTGTGGCTCATTGCTGAACACTCAATATGCCAGCCAGGGAATCCATCACCCCATGGAGATTTCCATTTCATAATATGTGAAATAGTGGCTTTTTTCCAAAGAGCAAAGTCTTGTGGACTTTTTTTTTCTTTTGACCCTTGAAGTTTGCGAGATTCATTTATTAGATCATCTAAGTTCCTATTACTTAATTTTCCATATGTATAATTGCTTGTGAAAGCCTTCAGATCAAAGTAAACAGAACCGTTATTAACATAGGCATAACCATTTTCAATTATTTTTTCAATCATTTCAATTTGCTCAATTATGTGACCTGTAGCCGTTGGTTCAATATTAGGACTTAAAAGATTAAATTTATTTAAAACATTTCTAAAGTCATTAGTATACTTTTGAACAATTTCCATTGGTTCCAATTTCTCAATAGCAGCTCTTTTTGAAATTTTATCCTCTTGTGATTCATCCTCAAGATGACCAACATCTGTTATGTTTCTAACATATCTAACTTTCCACCCTAAATGTTTTAGATATCTGAAAATTAAATCAAATGATATAAAAGTCCTACAATTACCTAGATGAACTGTATTATAAACAGTTGGCCCACAAACATACATGCCAACCATTTTGTTATTTATAGAATTGAATTTTTCTTTTTGTGATGTTAAAGAATTATAAATTATTAAATCTTTATTAGCCAGCATGGTTAAAAATTAGCTTTCTGTACGAATATAATCTAAAAATTCTCTTTTGGTTAATTTATCTTTAAATTTACCTCCGAATTCACCTGTAACTGTACTGCAATCAATATGTCTTATTCCTCTGGAATTTACACACATGTGTTTTGCATCAATTATACATGCAACATCATCAGTTTTTAATATTTTTTGTAACGCTCTAACAACTTGAATATTTAACCTTTCTTGAACTTGCGGTCTTCTTGCATAATAATCAACAATCCTATTCATTTTTGACAAGCCAACAACTCTATCCTGTGCAAAATATGCAACATGTGCTTTTCCATATATTGGAAGAAGATGGTGTTCACATGTTGAAAAAACAGTAATATTTTTTTCAACGAGCATTTCACCATATTGATACTTATTGTCAAAGGTTGAACTTGTAGGTAAATTTTTTGGATGAAGTCCACCAAAAAGTTCATTTACATAAGCTTTGGCTACTCTTTTGGGGGTTCCTTTCAGACTATCATCAGTCATATCCATACCTAATGTTGTAAGTATTTCTTTAACATTTTTTTGAATAATTGAAATTTTTTCGTCGTCTGAAATTTCAAAAGCATCTTCTCTCAAGGGAGTCTCAATTGAAAAGTTTTTATGATCTTGATCTATTAGCTCAAGATCTTCAAGAAATTTATTATACTTCATACCTAATGTAAAGATAATTAAAAGATTGTTTAAAATATTATGTTATATGAAATAACAGTCATGAATTGATTATTATTAATTTGTGCTGTATTTGTTAAGCCAGTATCAAAAAGTTGATAATCACTTTTAATTTCATTAATGGAAAAACCAATATCTAAAGATGATTTTTGAAATTCATGTCCAATTCCAAATGATTTTGAACTCAATTTAATTTTTGAATTATCATAAGGACTATTTGATTGTTTAAATCCACCTCTCAAACTAAATTTTTTAATTCTTAATTCAGTTCCAAATCTAAAATTGTAAACAGAAGATAAATTTTTATTAATTGCCGAATTTAAATTATTATAAGTCATCTTTTCACGGGAACTAAATTTTGAATTAGAATAATTTTTATTCTCTAGATCGAAACTTAATACTAACATATTTTTGATAACTGTGGCAGCTGAAAAAGTTAGTTTCGAAGGAGTTCTGTAATTGTATTCGTAAATATTTATAATTCTTGGATCGACTATATCAACATATAATTCATTTGTAATAAAGTCTAATGATTGAACTTCGATTTTCTGCTCGAGTTGCTCCTCAAAATTAAACCAGTTTGGAGATTCATAACTAAGTCCTATTCTAAAGTTATTAATTTTATAAATTAAACCTGCTTGAAGGGAAAACCCTATTCCCGATGTCAATAAATAATTACTAAAATTTATAAATTTTATAGAGGAATTGCTGTCAAAATCATCTTCAGTGTGAATATTATCCTTGGAAATATTGATCTCATAAATATTTAGATTTAATCCAAAATGAAGGTTTTTACTGTACTGACCTGATAAATTTATTGATGCTTTGTTTTTTGTTCCATTTGAATAGATTTCATTTTTAATATTTAATCCATCGTCATATTTTGCTAGAGAATAAAAGCTATTATCATTATCGTCATAATCAAGTAAATATGACTGATAACCAAGAAAAGCTTGTTGAGCATAGTATCCATAGTTATTACCCAACCATCTGTAAACCCCGGGACTGCTTTCATTATTGTTAACACTTAATTCGGATGGATTTAGGCCTAGAGCATTATTAAGAAAGAAGTTATCGATAGATAAATTACTTTTCCCAGATATTATTAACTCCTTATTAAAAGAATTGGAAGATTGAAAATTAAATCCAATAGAAAATTTGTTGAGCTTACCATCAGCGTAATTTTTAAAAACATAAACAATACCACCTTGATAGTGTAAAGAAGACTTTTTCACTTCATTTGAATTGTTATAAAAGTTGGATTTTATATTATTAGACTCTATAGCTAATGATCCTCCCAATCTTGACATTTCAAAAACAGATCCAGAAGCAGGATTTATTGAAATAGCAGATAAATTTCCGCCCAAAGCTCCGAATGCACCACCCATTGAAGTGAATCTAGAATTTCCGATTTCATTATTAAAGTTATAATTTATAGCATCATCAAGATTTTGAGTGTAGACTGCGCTGTATGTGAAAAAGCAGAATAATAATGATAACAATAATCTCATTTACCTTGAACCTCTGCTTGAAGAAGAACTTGCTCTGCTAGTGCTTGGTGAAGAGCTTGAACTGTACGACCTAGTACTAGAATTCGAACTAGAACTCGAGTAACTTCGGGAATTAGATGAATTGTATTTTTTAATATTTAAATCATTATTTAAAGATCTAGATCCAGATGGATTTGGATAAGATCTTACATTAGCTGAATTGACACTAGATCTTGATTTAAGATTTTTTGGATTTGGCACAGAATTATTATAATAAGATCTTGAAGAATTATACATTTCAGATCTATTTCCAGACGTATCATAGTAGGGTCTAGTGGAATTGGAACTAGCATTTGATGCTCTGTAATTCCTTCCGATAAGACCCCAATTTGAAGAATTGGATTTTCCAGAACCTAAATTTATATTTTTAGATGATAATCTTGGACTTTGCGATTTTTCATCAACTTTTATATCTCTACCAAACTTTGTTTGATAGTTTCTAACCTTTTCTGAGCTACCATCTTTTCTAAGTACAATTATATCAAAATCTTTTGAGCTTCTTGAATTTTGTTTACTTGGATTATCTAAAATTGACCTTCCAGAATTATAACTAATTCTAGTATTAGATTTATTTGCATTATTAGATGCAACTCCTTTTTCAATATATTTAACTACATTACTAGAGCTGGATCTCGAACCCACACTGTAAGAAATGTTGGGATTTGTTCTATTATAGTAATAAGAGTCGTAATAGCTATACTTGTTATACCAATGATATCTATAGAATCTGTAAGGATTATAATAGGGATTCCAAAAATGATATGGATTATGATAAGTGTTCCAGTGATAAGAATAATAATGTGGTCCATATATGTGCGGCCCGTTCCATCGGTCAAACACATTGTAAAAACCATAACCATTATAGTAATTATACCCTAAGTGTCTGTTATAATATCCAAAACCAAACATATCAATGCTGATGTACTGATTATCAGGTATATCACCCCATCCCGGATTAGAGCTAGAATATGTTATATCAGATGAATTTATGAAATCATTACCATTTAATAAATCACTATTTAAATTATCATTTAACTCAAGTTTTTTTTCTTCAAAATAATTTTTATAATAATTTGATTGAGTTTCATTATCTGAGGATTTTATATTACTGTAAATACCGTCAGAGGAAACAAGACCAGTTGGACCAAATGAACCACAACTGATAAATAAAATAAACAACATGGTAATTATGTATTTTTGGTATGAAACTAATTTGTTTGATGACATTATTAGACTATTTTTGTTAAATATAGATACAAAAAATATGCCAAAAAAATATGCCTAAAAATTTAACAAAGAGGTCAGATGATTATTCTAAATGGTATAATGAACTCGTCTTAGAAGCAGATTTAGCTGAAAACTCGAGTGTTAGAGGATGTATGGTTATAAAACCATATGGTTACGCAATTTGGGAAAAAATACAAAAGGAATTAGATTCTAAATTTAAAGAAACCGGACATTACAATGCATATTTCCCATTATTTGTACCGAAAAGTTTGTTTGAAGCTGAAGAAAAAAATGCTGAAGGTTTTGCAAAGGAGTGTGCTGTAGTTACTCATTACCGTTTAAAAAATGATGAAGACAACCCTGGTAAACTAAAAGTAGATGAAAATTCTAAACTTGAAGAAGAACTAATAGTAAGACCCACAAGTGAAGCAATAATTTGGAATACTTACAAGAAATGGATTCAATCTTACAGAGATTTACCTATACTTTTAAATCAATGGGCAAATGTTGTTAGATGGGAAATGAGAACTAGATTATTTCTTAGGACATCTGAGTTTTTATGGCAAGAAGGGCACACTGCCCATGCCACAAGAGAAGAGGCTTTAGATGAAACTAAGTTAATCAACAATCTATATGCTAATTTTGTTAAAGATTTTATGGCTATTCCTGTAATCACAGGAACAAAATCTGATTCAGAAAAATTTGCTGGGGCTGAAGAAACTTACTGCATTGAAGCACTCATGCAAGATGGAAAAGCTCTTCAAGCAGGAACATCTCACTTTTTGGGGCAAAATTTCGCCAAAGCTTTTGATGTTAAATTTGCTGATAAAAATGGAAAGCTTGAATTTGTCTGGGCTACTTCCTGGGGAGTTTCAACAAGGCTTATGGGTGCATTAATAATGACTCATGGTGATGATAGTGGATTGGTTTTACCCCCAAATTTAGCTCCTATTCAAATCGTTATAGTTCCTATTTTCAAAACAGAAGAAGAATTAAATATTATAAAAAGTTACATCGAGCCATACGTTTCTACAATAAGAAAAAATGGTTATACAATTAATATAGATGATAGATTAAACTTTAAACCTGGCTATAAATTCAATGAACATGAAGTTAAGGGAGTTCCTGTAAGAATTGCTGTTGGCAAAAGAGATATTGAAAATAAATCTATTGAAATATTTAGAAGAGATCTACTTACAAAAGAGATTATTAATATTGAAAACTTAGTAGATAAAATTATTTTTTTAATCAAGGATATTCAAGATAATCTACTGAACAAGGCAAAAGAGTATCAATCAAATAATACTAAAGAAGCTGAAAATTATGATCATTTTAAAAAATTAATCGAAAATGGTGGATTTGTTTTAGCTCACTGGGACGGATCTGAAGAGTCAGAACTTAAAATCAAAAATGAAACAAAAGCAACTATAAGGTGTATTCCTGAATCAAACCCAATTCCTGGAAAATGTATTATTACAGGAAAAAAATCACCAAGAAAAGTTTTTTTTGCTAAATCATATTAATTTACAAGAATTAATTTTGTGTAATAACTTCCTTTATATAAATTTGCACAGCTAAATTTGGCCCGTTCGTCTATCGGCTAGGACGCCAGGTTTTCATCCTGGTAAGA
>JBELHE010000085.1:0-5800 GCA_042091575.1 Cryomorphaceae bacterium | reverse complement strand
ATAAGAAATTAATTTTTATTGAGGTTCAAACTGGAACATACTTTGGAGAAGATGATATTATTAGACTTGAGGATGATTATAACAGAATTTAAATGAAAAAAAAAGGAATTATAGTTTCGGGATATTTTAACCCATTGCATAAAGGTCATATTGAATTATTTCATTTAGCTAAATCAAAAGGTGATGAGCTTATAGTAATTGTAAATAACGAATATCAAAGAAAATTAAAAGGCTCTAAAGAGTTTATGATTGAACATGAAAGGGCACTTATAGTAAAAGAACTTTCGGTGACTAATTATGTAATTCTATCAATTGATAAAGACAAAACAGTTTGTAAGAGTCTAGAAAAAATTTCAAATGACCTTGGCTCTAAATACGATTTATACTTTGCTAATGGTGGGGATCAAAATAACGAAAGTATTCCAGAGCTTACAGTTTGTAATAAATTAGGAATTGAATTAATAGAAGGTTTAGGGGATAAGATTCAATCTTCGTCTTGGCTTTTAAAGAAATAAAAATGAAAGTTAAAAATATTTGTTGTATTGGAGCAGGATATGTTGGCGGACCAACTATGGCTGTTATATCCTTGATGTGTCCAGAGATTAATGTTAGGGTTGTAGATCTTGATCAAGAAAAGATCAAAGCCTGGAATGATCCTGACATCTCAAATATCCCAGTTAAGGAGTCAGGCTTAAGTGAGATTGTTGAAAAAGTAAGGGGTAAAAATTTATTTTTTTCAACAGATATCGATAATGCAATTCTTGAATCCGAAATGATATTCATTGCTGTTAATACTCCTACAAAAACAACAGGTGAGGGTAAAGGTATGGCTGCTGATTTAAAGTATGTCATTAGCTCAGCTATAAATATAGCAAGTGTTGCAACAACTGATAAAATTGTAGTAGAGAAGTCTACTCTTCCTGTTCGAACTGCAGAAAAATTAAAAGAAGTATTATCTGAAAATGCTAGAGAAAACGTAAAGTTTGATATTATATCTAATCCAGAATTTTTAGCTGAGGGTACTGCTATAAATGACTTATTTAAATCTGATCGAGTACTTATAGGTGGAGAAGATTCAATAAGAGGAAAAAGTGCGGTTGATGCATTATTTAAAATATATGAAAAGTGGATTCCAAAAAAGAAGATAATAACAACCAATATCTGGTCTTCCGAACTATCAAAACTTGCTTCAAATGCAATGCTTGCTCAAAGAATCTCATCCATAAATAGTCTATCTGCTCTATGTGAAGTAACTGGAGCTGACATTGATGAGGTTTCAAAAGTAATTGGTCTAGATAAAAGAATTGGGCCTAGCTTTCTTAAAGCATCAGTTGGATTTGGTGGAAGCTGCTTTCAAAAAGATATTCTAAATCTAGTTTATTTATGTAGAAAATATAAATTAAATGAGGTAGCCGATTACTGGGAACAAGTTATTA
Source organism: Cryomorphaceae bacterium (assembly GCA_042091575.1). GTDB lineage: Bacteria > Bacteroidota > Bacteroidia > Flavobacteriales > Flavobacteriaceae > Eutrophosalina. The sequence continues at coordinate 4,364 of JBELHE010000085.1, read as the reverse complement.
AAATTAATGACTATCAAAAGTCAAGATTTTCAGAAAAGCTTTTAGATCACTTAAATGATAAAAATATTACAATTCTGGGTTGGGCATTTAAGAAAGATACTAATGACTCTCGAGAGTCTGCTGCAATTTATGTTTCAGAAATTTTAATTAATAATAACATAAATGTTCATGTTTTCGATCCAATGGTTACTAATCAAAGAATCTTACTTGACCTTAAATTATTATTTCAACATAAAAATTTCTCTGATAAAGAAATTGAAAAAAAATTATCAATGTTAAAAATTCATAAGAACTACCAGGATGCAATATTATCTTCAAATGTAATTGGTATTGTGACAGAATGGGATGAGTTTATAAACTATAATTGGGAAGAAATTGCTAAAAATAATGATGTAACGGTAATTGATGGAAGAAATATTTTAGGTGAAAGACTTAATCAAGTTAAAAATATAAAATATTTCAAATTATAAAATTGTCACTGAACAAACTATTTGACATACAGCATTACTTTAAAAAGTATGCAAAAGAAGGGTTAATTGTAATCCTAACCAATATTGTTCAATTTTTTGAAAAGTTACTAATAGTGATAATTCTTGCTAGATTCTTGGAAATAAATGTATTCGGAACCTATGGCCTTGCATTAACAATCAACGGTCTTTTCTCACAACTTTTATTTGGACCCTTTTTAAGCGGGTTTTCAAGATTTAATCCAATTTCTCATAAGTCTAAGGAAGAAAAGTTTTTTCTATCATCTTCATCAATCCTTTGGGTTAAGTTTTTGTTATTTGTGATTTTAATCTCAATATTATCATTACCCATCTTTTATTTATTTAATAAATCAGATTTTTTACAACTGTTTTTTTTGGTAATACTTTATACTTTAATAAGTAACCTTTGTGAGCTTATAGTCTCATACTATCAATCTTTAAGAAAAAGGATACAGGTTTTTAGCATAAGATTAATTGAATTAATAGGAAAAGTATCATTGTTAGTGTTTGTTGGTTTTTCCTCTCTTGAAACAGTTTTTATTTATTTTATTCTAATACATATTTTAATTGTAGTTATAAATATTGATTTTATAAAACACTTGGTTTTTATAAAAAATAATGAAAAAGTTAATTACTGGAGAGAAAAAATTATAATATATATAAAGCCCTTTTTATATTGGGGTATATTTCTTTGGATTTATTTAAATTCAGGTAAGTGGCTTCTTGAAATTATTGACACAACAGATAATGTTGGTCTTTACAATGGTATTTATCAGATTGGTTATACGTCAATTCTATTAATTGGATCAACTATTAATGCTTTTTTATTGCCTATTTTATTTCAAAAAACAGATATTTCAGGCAGTGCAGAAATTGATATAAAATTTTGGTATAGGAGAATAATATTTTTTGGAATACTAACAACAATCTTTATTACTTTTATTTGTACAATAATTTCAAAACCTTTAGTTCAATTAATTTTAGGTGAAAAATTTACTGGAGTTCATTACTTGTTTCCCTACATGATTCTTGCAGGTGCTTTATATACTATGTCAAATGTTATTGCAGGGTTTTCGTACGCTAAAAATAAACTACAAATTTTATTACACTTGAATATTATTACATCAATAGTTTCATTTTTTGTTACATCAATACTTATATATTACTTCTCATTATATGGTGCGGTAATAGCATTACTTATTTCTAGTTTATTTTATTTTATTGTAATTCATTTTAAGGTAAAACAGATTCTCTAATTATCTTTTTTAAATATTTAAATTGTAATTTGCAGGATGAAACAATTAGACTTTGGAAATCTTTTAATCACTGGCGGAACTGGTTCTTTTGGAGAGACTTTTCTTCACAAAGCAATTAATGAATTTAAATTTTCTGAAATAAGAGTATTTAGTAGAGATGAAAAAAAACAAGAAGATTTAAGAAAAAAAATTAATCATGATAGAGTTAAGTTCTACATTGGAGATGTTAGAGATAAACAATCTGTTTTAAACGCAATACATGGGGTTGACTATATATTTCATGCTGCAGCATTAAAACAAGTTCCTTCATGTGAATTTTTCCCTATACAAGCAGTTAAAACAAATATATTAGGCACTAATAATATACTTGAAGCTGCTAAATCTGAAAAAGTAAAAAAAGTTGTTGTACTAAGCACGGATAAAGCCGCTTATCCTGTAAATGTAATGGGTATGACAAAGGCTTTGATGGAGAGGGTTATGGTTGCAAACTCTAGAAATCTTGATAAAGATGAAACTGTATTTTGTGGAACTAGATATGGAAATGTAATGGGGTCTAGAGGGTCTGTAATACCATTATTTATTGAGCAAATTAAGTCAAATAGGGACTTAACTGTTACTAACTTAGATATGACAAGATTTATTATGACGCTTGAAAATGCAGTAGATTTAGTAAAATATGCCTTTATTCATGGTGAACAAGGGGACATATTGGTTCAAAAGGCTCATGCTGTCAAAATTGGAGTCTTAGCTGAAGCACTTATTAAAATTTTTAATTCAAAATCAAAAATTAGAAACATAGGTGTTCGTCATGGAGAAAAACTCTCAGAAACATTAATTACAAAGGAAGAAATCACCTTTACCTCTGATATGGGTAAATTTTATAAAATTTCTCCTGATACCAGAGATCTTAATTATGATAACTATTTTACAAGCGGTAATTCAGATTATAAATCTAATCAGGAGATAAGCTCAAACAATTCAAAATTACTCAATCTTGAAGAAACTATTCAAATTCTTAAACAACTACCTTCAGTTAAAAATAATTTAAATTAATATTTTTTGAAAAATATATTAGTAACAGGCGGAGCAGGATTTATTGGCTGTAACCTTATTAAAGAATTAAAAGGTAAAGGGCTTAATATTTTATCGATTGATGATTATAGTTCCGGATCTAAAAAAAATGAAATTCCAGGTGTGAGATATATAGACCTTGATATTAATGATATAGACCAAATTGACTTTAATGCAGATGTTTGCTTTCATTTAGCAGCAAGATCTAGGGTTCAACCATCTTTTTCAAATCCTGTAAATTATTTTGATTCAAATGTAAAAGGTACTATGAAAATAATGGAATGGGCACGAAATAATAATACAAAAGTTGTATATGCTGGTTCATCTTCCAGGCACCACTCTCCTTCGGATTCTCCATACGCTATGTATAAATTTTTAGGTGAAGAAGTCTGTAAATTATATAAAAAATCTTTTAATGTAAACGTTGAAATTGCAAGGTTTTATAATGTATATGGACCCAATGAAGTTTTAGATGAGATTAATGGAAATGTAATTGGAATTTGGCAAACCAAAATTAAAAAAGGAGAACCTTTACCTATAGTTGGCGATGGTGAACAAAGAAGAGACTTTACTCATGTTTATGATATAGTTGATGGACTTATTAAAATTGCACTCTCGCAAAAAAAACATATTGACGCATGGGAATTAGGAACTGGACTAAATTATAGTGTAAATGAATTATTCAATTTCTTTAAAAAGAAATTCCAAATTCAATCAACACACATTCCGGACCAACAGGGAAACTATAAATTTACATTAAGAGAAAATGATGATACTATTAATCAGCTAAATTGGAAACCTGAGGATAGGCTTGAGGCACATATAAAAAATTTAAACATCATACCATGAAAAAAGTTTTAATTACGGGTGGAGCTGGGTTTATTGCACATCATATAATTTCATATATAATTCAAAATACGGATTGGTATATTGTCTCTTTAGATAGACTTGATTATAGTGGAAGTCTCAATAGGTTAGATGATATATTGTCAAAATTTGATTCTAATACCAAGAAAAGAGTAAAATTTGTATTTCATGATTTAAAAGCTGAAATTAATCCATTAGTAAAAAAAGAGATTGGACACGTTGATTATATTTTACATTTAGCAGCTGGTTCACATGTAGACAGGAGTATAAAATATCCCCTTGAGTTTGTCATGGATAATGTTGTGGGAACTTGTAACATCCTTAATTTTGCTAAAGAAATTCATAAGGCCAGCGGCTTGGAACGTTTTTTATACTTTAGTACAGACGAAGTGTTTGGCCCAGCACCTTTTGGTATTGATTATCAAGAAAACGACAGGTATAATTCAACTAATCCATATAGTGCATCAAAAGCAGGCGGAGAGGAGTTGGCGGTAGCATATGAAAACACTTATTCTTTACCTGTGTATATAACACACACAATGAATGTATTTGGAGAAAGACAACAACCTGAAAAATATATTCCAATGTGTATCAAAAAAATCAGGGATTGTGAGACATTCACCATACATAGTGACTCTAAAAAAAAGACTCCAGGCTCAAGACACTAAATTCATGCGGAAGA
>JBELHE010000084.1:0-5862 GCA_042091575.1 Cryomorphaceae bacterium | reverse complement strand
TATTGTCTAGTTGGCCTCAGATTAATCGATTGGTTATCTTTTCAAGAGATGAACAGAAACAATTTGTCATGGCTCAAGAGTTTTCAAATGATGACTATCCATGTATGAGGTATTTTTTAGGTGATGTAAGGGATAAAGAACGATTGACTCGAGCTATGGAAGGTATTGATGTCGTGATTCATACTGCAGCAATGAAGCATGTGCATTTAGCAGAATATAACCCTGATGAAGCAGTTAAAACAAATGTCATTGGAGCTCAAAATGTAATAGATTCCTGTTTGATCAATAATGTACAATCTGTGGTAGCATTGTCTACTGATAAAGCTTGTGCTCCCATCAATTTATATGGGGCTACTAAATTAGCTTCTGACAAACTTTTTGTTGCTGCAAACAATATTAAAGGGAACAGAGATATAGTATTTTCTGTGGTTAGATATGGAAATGTTATGGGATCTAACGGGTCTGTTATTCCCTTTTTTCAAAAGAAAAGCAAAGAAGGAATATTACCAATAACGGATGAAGGAATGACAAGATTTAATATTTCCTTAGATGGCGGAGTAGATATGGTATTTCATGCTATTGAACATTCTATGGGAGGTGAAATTTTTGTTCCTAAAATACCTTCTTATCGAATTTTAGATGTGGCAAAAGCAGTAGCACCAGATTCTCAAATAGAATTAATTGGGATTAGACCAGGAGAAAAGTTACACGAAGAAATGATTACCGCATCTGATTCGTTTAATTCATGGGATTTAGGAGCTTATTATGTGATTTTACCACCCAAAACAGTCTTTGATTTGAATGAGTTTGTAGAAAAATTTCAAGCAATTAAAGTACCTGTAGGATTTCAATATAATTCAGGTACCAACCAAGATTGGGAAACGATAGAGACCTTAAAAGAAAAGATCCAAAAATATCTAAGTTGATTATAATGAAGGTTTTAGCAATTATACCTGCAAGAGGAGGAAGTAAAAGAATATCAAAAAAAAACATAAAATTATTTTTAAACAAACCTGTAATTGCATATGCTATTAAATTAGCAATTAATTCTAATTTATTTGATGAAGTTATGGTTTCTACAGATTCTTATGAAATTGCAAATGTTGCTTTAAAATATGGAGCCAAAGTTCCTTTTATGAGAAGCAATAAAACATCTAGTGATTATGCAACGACTTTTGATGTAATTGATGAAGTAATTACTCAATATAGTTTGTTAAATGTAGAATTTGACAAAGCTTGTTGTATTTATCCATGTACACCACTTTTGAGAGTTGAAACTTTATTGTCAAGTTATAAAAAACTTATAGACGAAAAGTTAGATTGCGTCTTTCCTGTTATTCAATATAGTTTCCCAATTCAGCGATCGGTTTTTATTGAAAATAATAGAGTAAAAATGAATTATCCAGAATTTTTAAAAACTCGTTCTCAAGATTTAACTCCGAATTATCATGATGCTGGACAATTCTACTTTTTTGAAATAAATAAATTATTAAAATCTAAAAATCTTTACACTGATAATACAGGTGTAATTATACTGTCTGAATTAGATGCTCAAGATATAGATAATTTATCTGATTGGGAACTTGCTGAATTTAAATATAAATTCAGGAAATAGATGAGGATACTAATTACAGGTGCTACTGGAATGTTAGGAAGTTATCTAATTAAATACTTTAGAAAACAATATGAAGTTTATGCTACTGGTAGAACAAAATGTGAATCTCTAGGTGTCCCTTACATGCCATTTGATTTATCAGAAGGAGATTATAGATTATTAATAAATTGGTCAAAACCTGATTTAATAATTCATTCAGGGGCTTTAACAAATGGTAGTTATTGTCAAAATAATCCCGAGGAAACCTTTAAAGTTAATGCTTTGTCTGTTCAGAAAATAATTGAAGAAACAGAAGACAATGTAAAAATTATGTATATATCAACTGATGCTGTTTTTCCTGCTAGTCTGTCAAAGGCCAAAGAAAAAGATATTGTTAGTCCAGAAAATATTTATGGAAAGTCAAAAGAACTGGGAGAGTTTTATTTGAGGAATTCAAATAATAGAAAATATAGTATTTTAAGAACAACTATTGTAGGCTTAAATACCTTAAAGGGAAGAAAAAGCTTTGTGGAGTGGATAATTAAATCTTCTATTAATAATCAAACATTTAGTCTATTTAAAGATGTGTTTTTTTCACCAATTAGTATATGGTCATTAGCAAATGAAATATCTTTTTTAATATTAAATGATATTTTTGAAAATGAAATACTTCATATAGCAGGTGAGTCAATTACTAAATATGAGTTTGGATTAAAATTATTGAATTCATTAGAATTACAAAAAAATACTTTGCATGAATCATCAATTTTAAGTTTTGAATCTAGAGCTCAGAGAAGTACAGATCAAACTTTAGATTCGTCTTATTATTGTGAAAAATATAATAGACAATTACCAAATGTTATAGATACTATCAGTTTAATTAAAAAATATTATGAACAAAATAAAATTAGGCTCTAAAATTGTAGATAATAATTCTTTATACTTTATAGCTGATATAGGTGCAAATCATAATGGCTCTCTTGAAAAAGCTATCAAATTAATCCATTTAGCCAAAGAAGCTGGTGCTGATGCAGCTAAATTTCAAAATTTTCAAGCAGATAAAATAGTAAGTAAAATAGGCTTTGAAAAATTAAATGGTAAGTTATCGCATCAATCAAAATGGAAAAAATCAGTATTTGAGGTATACGAGGATGCTAGTATTTCTAAAGACTGGACAAGGATTCTTAAAGAGGAATGTGACAAGGTAGGAATTGACTATTTTACAAGTCCTTATGACTTTGAATCTGTAGATTTAGTAGATCCTTTTGTAGATTTATATAAAATAGGCTCTGGAGATATCACTTGGTTAGAAATCATTGATTATATTTTAGAAAAAAATAAACCTGTTTTGATAGCTACTGGAGCTTCAACTTATGAAGATGTATCACGGGTAATGAAAATGGCACTTAAAAAGACTCAAGATATTGTTATAATGCAATGTAATACTAATTATACTGGATCCAACGAAAATTATAAATATTGCAATTTAAATGTTTTAAAACAATTTTCTTTAGACTACCCAAATACTGTTTTAGGCTTATCGGACCATACTGCTGGTCATACTACAACTCTAGGGGCTATAGCTTTAGGAGCAAGAGTCATAGAAAAGCATTTTACAGATGATAATAATCAGGAAGGTCCAGATCATGGGTTTGCTATGAATCCACGATCTTGGAGAGATATGGTAGATAGATCGTATGAATTATTAGTTTCTTTAGGCGATGGTGTTAAGATTATTGAAAAAAATGAACAACAATCAAAACTAGTTCAAAGAAGGTGTTTAAGAGTTACAAATAATTTAAAAAAAGGTCATATCCTATTAGAATCTGATTTAATTTCATTACGACCAATTTCTGAAGGAGGTTTTGACCCCTTCGAAAAAATAAACATTATTGGAAAGGAATTGTTAATGGATATTAAAGCAGGAGAACATTTAACCAAAAAAATAGTAAAATTATGATAAAAGGTAAAAAAGTAGGTTTACGATCAGTTGAAAAAGAGGATTTAATTCTTCTAAAAGAATGGAGAAATAATCCTCATTTTAGAAAAAATTTCAGAGAAGTAAGAGAACTATCCACATTAGATCAAGAATATTGGTTTGAAAGTTTATCAAAAACTAAAAATGAAAATTTCATGTTTGTTTTAGTTGATTTAAAAACTAATAAAGTCATTGGAGCAGCAGGATTACTTTATATTAATTGGATAATAAGGTCAGCTGACTTTTCATTCTATATAGGTGATAATGATATTTATATTGGAGACGATGATGTGTCAAAAGAATCAGTATCTCTTTTATTAGATTTTAGTTTCAATATTTTAAACTTAAACAAAGTTTGGATGGAACTATATGAGTTTGATTCAAAAAAAATTAAATTCTTTACAGAATTATTAAATTTTAAACTAGATGGATTATTAAGAGATAATTGTTTTTATGAAGGTAAATATTATAATTCATTAATTATTTCTTTATTAAAGCAGGAATATAAATTTTAACCTTAATTATATAAAAAGATATTAGAAATCTACTATTCTTTTGGGCAAATTAAAACTCTATTTAAGAAATTTTGAAGAAAATTTAAAGAGACAATAAGTTATATGTTTAAAGTATACTTATATATTGTAATATCGTTGTTTTTCTCAAAATCAAGAGAGCATAAGCTTATTAAAAAGAGCTTGATTAGGGATTCTTTCAAACTCAACAAGAAGATAAATGGTTCCTTTCTTTTTTACTTTAGTAATTTTAAAAAAATACTATTAAGTCAAATTAGATCTGAATTTTTTAGAGATAATAAATTAATAATATTGAGTGGTGATTGTAATAATCAATCAGATCGAGTTAATTTTTTGCAATATTATGATTCAACTATAAATAATAAAGACCTTTTATTTTTACCTTATAGTGATTTAAAAAAATTTAATTCTTTACAACAAAAAATAACTTGGTTTTTATTAACGATTATATTTAGTCCTTTTTTAATTTTTAAGTTGTTTTTTACTAAACACAAAGGTTCAGTAGGTTTATTGTTGGAATATCCAATATTAATATCAAATCTATTGAATTATTGTAAAAATTCTGATTATTTATATTACTTCTGTATTTATGAACTAGAAACAAATTTAGTTGCAAAGTTTTTATTAGATTCTAATCAAAAATTTTCAAAAATTACTTCTAGTACACCCATAACATTTTATAACTCAATAATAATTTCTGACGATATTATTTTTTGTGATTTATATCAATTAGAAGAATTTAACCATCATAAAGAAAATTGTATATTTAACTCCTTTAAAGTTTGGGGACCAGAAAACTCGAGCGAGTTTTTAAGTTTATATAAGACTAATAAAGATTTACCTGAATTTGATATAACCTTTTACTCAACAGCATCATGGGTAAGGGTAGAAAATGGATTAATTTCTTTTAAAAATGGTATATTAAAAGCAGAACAATCTATACTTCAGGTAATAAAGGAATTTCTTAAAAATAATCCCAATATCAAGTTTAAAATAGCATTGCATCCTAAAGAAAGAATAAAATATAAAGAGGCTATTGAATATTATAACTCAATATTTAACGAGATAAATTTTTATATTTCTAATGAAAATGAAAGATCTGATTTAAACTTAACTAAAAATGGTTTAGGGGTTACTTTTTTTTCTACTATTGCTTTAGAGTCTATTTATTGTGGTAATAAAGTTTGTTTTTGGACCCAAGGAATTCAATTTCCTGTTATCAATTCCAACTTGAAAAATATTTGTGTTTCAAATGAGCAAGAGTTGCTAGATTTAATTACAAAGTCTATCTCAAAAACTAAAAAAGAATTCATTGTTGAAAATGAATTAAAACAGTATGTTAATGAAGAATGCTATTCTAATCTGTGATTAATGTCTAAAATTTTTTATAGAGTTGAAAAAAAGTCTTTTATTTATTAATTATATAGAATCATACTCTTTAGTGATAATTTTATTAAATTCTATAACTGTAGGTTATGTTGAAATAGATGTTTAAGGTAGGCTTATACACTTAAGCCCAATTAAAAAATACGACAGAATTTCATTTATATTACAATTTTAGGTCACAGAAAGCTTTCAACTATAGAAATTCTAATCAAGGACATTAACCAATGTCTAATCAAAATAGTATTGTTACATTTGATAGTGATTTCATAATTATTTAGAGTTATATTTTATTTTGCAGGGTTCACATCAATTTATAACAGAAAAAGTACATTTTTGTACTTTGAGAATGAATCATTTTTCTTTGATAAAGA
>JBELHE010000083.1:0-5897 GCA_042091575.1 Cryomorphaceae bacterium | reverse complement strand
TAGAATGGCTGAAGTAATTAAAATGCCCAGATTAAGTGATACCATGGAAGAGGGTGTGGTAGCTACTTGGCTGAAAAAAGTTGGAGATAAGGTTGAAGAAGGTGAGATTTTAGCAGAAATCGAAACTGATAAAGCTACAATGGAGTTTGAATCTTTCTATGAAGGCACATTGTTACATATAGAAATTCAAGAGGGTGTTCCTGCAACAGTTGATTCATTATTATGCATTATTGGTGATGAAGACGAAGATATTTCACAGTTTTTAGTTCCAGTTAATGAACAAGTATCATTATCAGATGATAATAATCAACTTGATTTAGTTGACCAGATTAATGAACAAGAAAACAATGTAACACCTGAAATTATTGAGCCTCCTGTATCAAGTGAAGAAGATAAAGTATTAAATGAAAGTGGATCTATTGATTATATCACAATGCCTAGACTTAGTGACACCATGGAAGAGGGTACAATTTCAAGCTGGTTAAAAAACGTAGGGGACAAGGTTAGTGAAGGTGAAATTTTAGCAGAAATCGAAACTGATAAAGCCACAATGGAGTTTGAATCTTTTTATGATGGGATACTAAGCCATATCGCTGTTCAGGAAGGTCAAACAGTAAACGTTGACGAGTTAATTGCTATTATTTCGGAAGGTGAGATAGATGTTAATAAAGCGCTTGAGAATTATTCGAATAAATCAGTTACTGCTGATTCTGAAAATAAGCCACAAATTGATAACATCGAAGAAGAAACTAATAGTACTGATGATAATTTAGAGATTGAAGTACCGATTTCAGATAAGAGAATATTTGCTTCACCTTTAGCAAAAAAGATTGCTATTGAAAAAAATATTGATCTGACTCAAGTTGTTGGTTCTGGAGAAAATGGAAGAATAATTAAAGAGGATTTAGAAAATGTAGATACAACTAAAAAAGCTCCTTCAATTGAAACTAGACCAATTGTTAATGAAATAGTAGCAGCTAAGCCACCTGTTTTTAATAAAGGTGAAGAATTTAGTGATATTGAAAATTCTTCAATGAGAAAAGCAATTGCTAAAAACTTAAGTAAATCTAAGTTCACTGCTCCACATTACTACCTATCAGTAGAATTTAATATGGATAATGCAATTGCATTTAGAGAGCAATATAATTCAATACCAGACACTAAAATTTCTTTTAATGATATAATTATCAAAGCATGTGCTATTGCACTTAAATCTCATCCTCAAGTCAATTCTCAGTGGTATGATGATAAAATTAGGTTGAATAATTATATTAATATTGGTGTTGCTGTTGGAATTGAAGATGGATTAGTAGTCCCAGTAATTAAAAACGCTGATTTAGAATCTTTACACAATATCAATAGTACTGTTAGGGACTATGCAGTTAGAGCTAAATCAAAAAAACTAAGACCTGATGAAATTGAGGGAAGTACATTTACAATATCAAACTTAGGAATGTTTGGTATCAAAGAATTTACTTCAATTATAAACCAACCAAATTCAGCTATTCTCTCTGTTGGAGCAATAGTTAAAAAGCCAGTAGTTATAAATGAAAAAGTTGTAGTGGGAAATACTATGAAATTGACTTTAGCATGTGATCACAGATCTGTTGATGGAGTTACTGGTTCTTTATTTTTACAGACTCTTAAAGGATATATTGAAAATCCAGTAACTATTTTAGTTTAAATTAATGAAAACGGTTATAATTACAGGTACTAGTTCAGGAATTGGATTAGATCTGGTTAAGATATTCGATTTAAATAAATTTAGGGTTATTTCTCTATCAAGAAATGATTTGCCAAAATCAAATAATTACTCAAGTAATGTGAATCATATAAAATTTGATATTACCAATAATTCTGATATTAACTCATTAGTAGCATTAATTAAAGCAAAATATAATAATATTGATATACTTATAAATAATGCAGGTAAACTTATAAGTAAACCTTTTGGAGATTTTTCTGATTCAGAGTTCAGGTCCATTTATGATGTAAATTTATTTGGAGTTGTTAACTTGATAAAGTCGTTATTACCCTATTATAATGAAAAAAGTCACATAGTAAATATTAGTAGTGTGGGAGGGATTAATGGAAGTTCAAAATTCCCAGGATTAAGTTCTTATTCATCAAGTAAAGGTGCTTTAAATATATTAACTGAAGTCTTAGCTGTTGAGTTCGAAAGTGGACCATACATAAACTCATTATGCTTAGGTGCAGTTCAAACTCCAATGCTAGAGCTAGCTTTCCCTGACTACAAAGCATCAACTACACCAAAAGAAATGGCTAATTTTATATATAATTTTTCAACTTCCAATCCAATTATGTTTAATGGAAAAATAATTCCAGTGTCGGTGTCAAATCCATGATCACAAATCTCAAAGAATTTATTCCCCTTAAATCAATTAACTACATAGCCTCATTAATTGAAAAAGAAAATATTCAATTTAAAATTGTAAAAGAACGAAATACTAAGCACGGTGATTTCAAAAGGACTATATATGGTGACTATATTATAACCATTAATAAATTTTATAATCCTTATCGTTTTGTTTTAACTCTTGTACATGAATTAGCTCACTATTTTGTAACAATAGAACATTATAAACCTAAACCTCATGGAAAGCTATGGAAGTCTAAATTTAAAAATCTGTTAGAACCTATTTTAAATGAATCAGTTTTTCCTAAAGACTTATTGAATTGTCTGCTAATTCATATGAAAGAACCTAAATCTACTTTTTCTTACGATCTAGTTTTGTCTAAAGTTTTAGATAAATATGATAATTCAAATGAAAAATATTCTTATTTAGATGAAGTTCAAGATGGAGAAATATTTATCTACGGAGATGGAAATAAATTTTTAAAAATTAAAAAAAGAAGAAAAAGGTATCTTTGTGAAAATTTACATACCAAAAGAAAATATCTTTTTTTAGGTAATGCAAAAATTAAAATATATGAAAACAGTAGCAATTAGTGGTTATTTTGATCCTATTCACGTGGGTCACTTAGAATATATAAAAGAGGCTAAGAAATTAGGGGATAAGTTAATTGTTATTGTAAATAATAATCATCAATGTGTTTTAAAAAAGGGTAAACCTTTCATGGACGAGAAGGATAGAGTAATAATTACTTCTAGCATTAAGTATGTTGATGAAGTCTTTCTCTCGATTGATGAAGACAAAACAGTTTGTAAATCACTTGAGGAAATAAAGCCAGATATTTTTGCTAATGGAGGTGATAGAAAAAATTTTGAAATTCCAGAATCTATAATATGTAAAAAGTATGATATTAAGATTATTGATGGTTTAGGTGAAAAAATAAGAAGTTCCTCAGATTTAACAGGATTAAAAGAGATAAAGTAGTGGAAACCAAGTTTGATTTTAATGATAATTCAAAAGAAATTAAAAAAAATGCTTCAGGCTTATTTAATGCTCTAATTCTTTTTATTAAAAAGTTATTTAATATCACAAATGATGTTGATAAAAATTTAGTTGTAAACTCCATTAAAAAAGATATTTCCATGAGAGGAACCACATCATGGATTTTGGTTTGTTCTATTTTAATTGCCTCAGTTGGATTAAATGCAGATTCTACTGCTGTTGTTATTGGAGCAATGTTAATTTCCCCTTTGATGGGACCTATTCTAGGTTTAGGTTTTTCAATTGCAACAAATGATATAAATACTCTTAAGAATTCTTCATCGAATTTTATTGCAATGGTATTAATAAGTGTTTTAACTGCTTTCATTTTCTTTTTAGTATTTCCTATCAAAGATCAATCATCAGAGCTTTTAACAAGAACTGAATTTGATATAAGAGATGTATTAATTGCTTTTTTTGGAGGTTTAGCATTGATTATAGCTAAAACAAAAAAAGAAAACATTAGTACTGCAATTTTTGGAGTTGCAATCGCCACTGCTTTGATGCCTCCTTTGTGTACAGCTGGATTTTATCTAGCTATTTATGAAATTGAATTAGCAGTAAAAGCAATGTACCTTTTTATAATAAACTCAATGTACATTATTGTTGCAACTTATTTAGTATTGAAGTTTTTACAATTTCCATTACTCAATTATACAAACTCATCTAACAGAAAATTAACAAATAGAATATTGACTTTTATTTCTTTATTAATATTGATTCTTCCAATTATTACTTTTGTAAATGCTATTAATAAAGCAAATTTCGAAAAACAAGCTAAATCATTTTTAAATGACGAATTAGTTGGTATAGCAAACTATAAATATCTAATAGAAAGTGCTAATTCTGATTTTGAAAATCAAGAAATAATCTTAAATAATTATGGTCAGAAACCGTTGTCAGACGATATTATATCTTTATTAAAAAATAAACTACAGAATTATGAATCATTAGAGAAAACAACGCTGGTCTTTAAACAGCAAGAATTAAATATGAATTCAAACTCCTTTATTAGAGAGCTTAGATTAAGAGATTCTATAGAATTAGTCGAAAAGACTGTACAAGTTGAACAACTTAGTAAAGAAATTAAAGAATTGAAAGAGCTTAGTAAGGAGAAATTGTTATTTGATCAAATTGCTAAAGAAGCTAGTGTTATTTATCCAGATTTAAAACAATTCGAAATATTTGAAAAAATTAGAACGGATTTTAACTCAACAAAAAAAATATTAGTCGTTAATGTTAAATGGGATTCATCTTTATTAAATACAGAAACAGAAAGGCTTAATTCAAGTTTAAGAAAGTGGTTAGAATTTCAATTTGAAAGTGATGATTTTATAATAGAGAACAATTAAATTATTTTAATTTTTTTATTAATTCGGAAGAATATACAAAGTCATTAACTTCTTCATTACCAGAATTTAATATCTCTTTATTTGTGCCTTGCCAGATCTTTAAACCTTCCTTAAGAAATACAATATTTTCACCAATTTCTATTACAGAATTCATATCATGAGAATTTATAACGGTAGTTATTTGGAATTCATTTGTGATTTCTTGAATTAATTTGTCAATTACGATTGCAGTTTTAGGATCAAGACCAGAATTTGGTTCATCACAAAATAAATATTTTGGATTCATAACAACTGCTCTTGCTATGGCAACTCTTTTTTGCATTCCGCCTGAAAGTTCAGCAGGTAATTTATTTATTGCATCTTCAAGGTTCACTCTTTTAATAAATTTAAGAGCTTTTTCCTCTTTTTCTTCTTTTTCAAAATTAGTAAGCATGTCCAGAGGAAATCTTACATTTTCTAGAACATTCATCGAATCAAATAAAGCACTTCCTTGAAATACCATTCCCATATCTCTCCTCAAGTTTAGTTTATCAAAATCATTCATTTCATAGGAAGACTTACCATCATATATAATTTCTCCCGAATCTATAACATGTAACCCTAAAAGACATTTTAAAAAAACTGTTTTACCAGATCCACTTTGACCAATAATTAAATTTGTTTTCCCTTTTTCAAAATGTGCATTAATATCTTTAAGAACTTCACTTTCTTCAAATTTTTTAAATATGGATTTTACTTTTATCATTATGAAAGTAATAGTTGAGTAATTATGTAATTTAAAATAATGATTATTATTGATGTCCAATAAAAAGCTTGCGTACTAGCTTTTCCAACGTCTAATGCACCGCCTTTCATGTAGTATCCATGAAATGCGGGAACAGTAGCTAGAATAAAAGAAAAAACAAGAGTTTTAACATAGGAGTAAGTAACATGATATCCGTCAAAATCTGTTTGAATACCTTCAATATAAGCTTCACTAGGAACCCCAGTTAATGTCATTGCTAATAAACCTCCTATAATCCCTAAAAACATGGAAATAGTTATGATAAAAGGATACAAAAGCATTGCAATAATTTTAGGGAAAACTAAATAATTTAGGGAGTTAATACCCATTACTTCCAAAGCATCG
>JBELHE010000082.1:0-6093 GCA_042091575.1 Cryomorphaceae bacterium | reverse complement strand
AAGCTCATGAGGAAACCTTTGAATTAAATCATTTAGGCCAGTTAGCTCTAGAACGCCCGATACTTTATCTCGAAAATTATTATCCAGATTAAATGTAATATTATTTAGTACATTTAAATGCGGAAAAAGAGGATAATCTTGGAAAACAAAACCAATTTTTCTATAATGAGATTCAATAAATATTTCAGAGTTGTTTAGTGTTTTTTTATTCAACTCTATTGATCCGTCATTAATGTCTTCTAAACCAGCTAAGCATCTTAAAAATGTTGTTTTTCCACTACCAGATTCTCCTATAAAAGAAACAATATCACCCTTATTAACATTAAAGTTTAAAGACTTAATTATTGGCTTATCTTTTTTATAATACTTTTTAAGATTTTTAATTTTTAAAAACATTTATTTTTTTGATTGTTTGAAAGAAAGTATTGATAACAAAATGATGCCAAAAATAATAATAGTTATTGAATAAATTGATGATTTGGTTATCATTTCCTCAATTGCATACTCATATGTCTGAGTTGCTAGTGTATCAAAGTTAAAGGGTCTCAAGATTAATGTTAGTGGCAAATCTTTCATTATGTCAACAAAGCATATGCAAAAAGCAATTATTATAGCATTCTTATTTAACGGAAGAAAAATTTTTCTAAAAAACTGCAAAGGTTTCAATCCAAGACTCGTTCCTGTATCGTCAAGTTTTTTTGGATGTTTATTAAAACTTGATAAAATCGGGGAAACTGCAACAGCCATATACCTAATAAAATATGCATATACCAAAACAGGTATTGATCCAATTAATAAAAACCCAAAAAAATCATTGATAGGAGCAAATAACACAATGAGAGAAATACCTATTACAGCGCCAGGAAGAGCATAAGTAAGTGAAATAATTTCACTGATAAAATTTAAAAACTTTGAATTAGAGATTCTTTTAATGTATTGAATAATTAATACCACAATAATAATTAAAACAGATGCTATCAGTGAAATCAATATTGTGTTTTTGCTCAGATTGAAAACATCAAAAAAGTCAATATTATTAAAATCAATTACAATATTATTAAACATATAAAGTATTGGAATTACAAAAGCTGTCAAAACAATTATTGAACATATAAAATGAGTAAATATTAATTTTCCATGTTTATTTTTGAAATTTGGTGATAAGTCTGAATTAGATTTAAAATTATAATTATACTTTGAAGTAATCCATCTTTCTAGACCAAAAAAGAAACAAACAACTAAAAAAAGTAAGATAGCTAATAAGGATGCTGTTTCCATATCAGCCATTGAACCCCAAGCTCTAAAAATACCACTTGTATAAGTGTTTATTCCAAAGTAACTAACAGCCCCATATTCATTTAATACTTCCATTGATATTAAAAAAATAGCAGAAAAAATGGCAGGTCTTGATAAAGGAATTCCAACCTTAAAAAAAGTTTTTAGTTCATTTAATCCTAGATTTTTTGAAAGACTTATATAGTTGTTTCCTATCAGAGAAAATGAAATTCTACATGCTGCGTATAAATATGGATAAAGACAAAATGAAAGTAAGAGTGCTAAAACTTCTATTTGCAAGTAATCCTGATTGAACATATTTGTTAATGATGGAACAAATTCTCTTATAAATATTTGAAGAGGACCTGAAAAACTCAAAATATCTCCATAAGAAAAAGCCATTATATAGGTTGGTATTGCTAGTGGTAAGTACAATAACAGATCATATATTCTTCTTCCTTTAAATTTACTTGTACTAATAAGCCAAGCTGGAATTATTCCAAAAATCATTGAAAAAAATAATGTTAGAGTTAAAAGATAAATGGTATTTATCGTATAATCTAGGAGTAGATAATCAATTAAATAAAAAAAATTTGATGCATCAACTCCGATACTTCCAATAATTAAAGCTATAATTGGAAGAACTATTAGTATAGACAATAGAACAACCGAAAATAAACTTTTGTTCCACTTTTTTATTTGAATTGACTTTATTTCCAACCTGTTTTGTCAAATATACGAATAGCTTCGTTTCTTTTGACTCCCAGCATATTTAAGTCTAAATTATCCTTTTTAAAGTCTCCCCATTGTTTTACAATTTCATTAGGTTCAATATCAGGATTGATTGAATATTCATATGTGTTATCTACATATGTTTTCTGAGCAGCTGAGGAGGTGAGATAGGCTATTAATTTAATTGCATTGTCTTTGTTTGGTGAATTTTTAGTCAATGCAATACCTGAGACGTTTATATGTGCTCCTCTTTGCCCCTCCCCTTGATTTGGAAAAAAGACACCAACAGATTTTCCTGCTTTTAATTCTTCTTCTTTTTCAGATGATAATAAAAGTCCTATATAGTATGAATTAACCACTGCTAAATCACCTTGCCCTGAAGCAATAGCTTTAACTTGATCTCTATCATTTCCTTTTGGATCTCTAGCTAAATTTGACACAACTTTACTTGACCATTCCTCTGCAGCTATCGAACCATTATTTGCTATAATAGATGACATTAATGCTTGATTATAGGAGTTAGAGGAAGATCTTATTAAAAGCTTGTTTTCCCATTTTTTATCAGCTAAACTTTCATAACTATCCAATTCATTTACATCAACTCTATCTTTGCTGTAAACAATGATCCTTGATCTGAAAGTTAACGGTACCCAAAAATTATTGGAATCTAAAAACTCTTTTTTAATATTTGATGTTATAGTTTCATCTTCAATTTTTTGAAGTAAACCCATATCTCCAGCTTGCCATAGTTTACCAACATCGACTGTTATGAACAAATCAGCTGAACTTGAACTACCTTCAATTTTTAACCTTTGAATTAGCTCATCAGCATTTGCTTTGGTTACATTAACTTTAATACCTGTCATTTTTGTGAAGTTTTCATATTGTAACTCATCAACAGCATAGTGTCTTTGACTGTATATATTTATTTCATTGGATTTTTGGTTGTTTTCACAAGACATAATAATCAAAACAAAAAATATGAATTTAACTATCAGGGTAAGTTTTTTCATGTTACAAATTTAGATTTTAATACAAAAATAAAAAAAACATATTTATTTAGACTAAATCTAAATAATAAATTATATTTGGCATTATAATTAATTTAGAACCATTCTAAATAAACCTAATATGAAAAAAATTTTAGTTTTTGTTTTAATGCTTAGTGAAGTATTACTAGCACAAAAAAACAATAACCAAAAAATAAACGATACTATAACAGCACTTGACGAAGTTATTATTAAGGGTAATTCTATACTTGGAAATAAATTCGTTGCAAAAAATAGAACAGGTGCTGCATACTATCTGTCAACTAATGAGCTTGCGGAATTTAATTATACTGATATAAACAGAGCATTAAATAAAATATCAGGAATTAATTTTTATGAAGAGGACGGATTTGGTTTACGACCGAATATAAGTATTAGAGGAACATCACCTGAAAGAAGCTCTAAAATAGCTGTTATGGAGGACGGTATATTGATCTCTCCTGCACCTTACAGTGCATCATCTGCATATTATTTTCCTTCAATAGCAAGAATGCAAGCAGTGGAAGTTTTAAAAGGTAGTAGTCAAATTCAATATGGCCCATATACAACTGGCGGTGCCATAAACTTTGTTTCCACAGAAATACCAAAATCATTTAAAGGTAAAATTTCTACCAGTTACGGAAGTTTTAATACTGGGCAAACTCATGCAACTTTAGGTAATAGTTCTGGAAACTTTGGATATATGCTTGAGTATCTTAATTATAATTCAAATGGTTTTAAATCGCTTGGCAATGAGCTAAATACTGGATTTGATATAAATGAAATAACTTCAAAATTTAGATTTGAAATATTTAAAAAAAGTAAAGCGAAACAAAGTATAGAATTAAAATTTCATCATTATGATGAAATTTCAAATGAGACCTATCTTGGTCTAACTAATTCTGACTTTGATAAAAATCCTTTTTTAAGATATCCTGGATCAGAAAAAGATAAAATGGATGCTGAGCATATTCAATATTTAGTCACACATGAGATTAATTTTTCAGAAAAACTAAAGATTACATCAAATTTTTACTATAATGGATTTAAAAGAAATTGGTACAAACTTGATGATGTAGTTTTTGAAGCTAATTCGCAAAAAATATCAAAAGTAGTTTCAAATCCAGATAAATTTCCAGGACACATGTCTGTACTAAGAGGTAATTTAGATTTAGAAAATTCTTTGAAAGTCAAAGCAAATAATAGAGAGTATATTTCAAAAGGTATACAAACTAAAATAGATTACCATTGGTATGCGAAAAATAACTCATTTAACGACCTTGAAATTGGACTTAGAATTCACTATGACGAAGAAGATAGATTTCAGTGGGAAGATGTTTACAATATCAAAAATGGCTTTATGTCACTAGGTATTTATGGTGATAAAGGTTCTCAAGGAAATAGAATAAGTTATGCTAATTCTTTTGCTTCCTATATCATGTATAAGTATAAAATTAATCGATTAACAATATCTCCAGGTATTAGATTTGAATCAATAAAATTATTTAGAGATGATTTTGGAAAAACTAATCCATCGAGAAACTCTAACGACTTATCATCTAGAGAAAATAAAGTTTCAGTATTTATCCCTGGTATTGGGTTAAATTATACATTTAATAATAAAATTTCCATATTTGGCGGGTTACACAAAGGTTATTCTCCTCCTGGCAGTTCAGTTGGACAAAAAGCTGAAGAAAGTGTCAATTTAGAGCTTGGAACAAGACTAACATTAAATAAATTAAATGCAGAACTAATTGTATTCCAAAATGATTACACCAATTTATTAGGCAATGATTTAGCAGCAACAGGTGGATTTGGCGAACTAGACCCATTTAATGCTGGTGAGGCTTTAGTGAATGGATTAGAAATTTTATTAATGTCAAATATTGTTGAAAGTAATAAAATTAATATACCCTTTTCATTATCTTATACTTTAACAAATGCAAAATTTCTTACGGACTTTGGAAGTACACAAGATATTTGGGGAGAAGTTAGCAATGGAGACAGAATTCCATATATACCTCAACACCAACTAAATTCATCTGTCAGTTTAGAGGGAAATAAATTTGAACTTAATTTAAATGTTAATTATAATGGTAAATTCTCTACTTTAGCAGATGAATCAATAGAGATTCCTTCTTACATGATTTTTGATATTTCATTTAAATACATGCTAAGATCAGATATAACATTAAAATCAAAAATTTTAAATCTGTTCGATAATGAATATGCTGTTTCGAGAGCTCCTGCAGGATTAAGACCTGGACATCCTCTAGGGATATATGCAGGATTTGAATATAAATTTTAATTTTTTTGAACTATTAAATATATTTATGTTTTACATAGATTTAAATGAAAAAATTCAATGAAATCATAATCTTTGACGGAAATTGTGTTTTATGTAGTTCTTTTTATAAATGGCTGTTAAAGAACGATAAAAAAAATTGTTTTTTATTCACAAATACTCAATCTGAATTCTATTCTAAAAATTCAAATATTGACAAATCGAAAGATTCAATCATTGTTATCTTAAATAATAACAAAATACTCTATGAAAGTGATGCGGTTGCTTACATTTTTAAAAAAACCAAAACACAATTAGCAATCAGAATATTAATATCAATATTTCCAAAGTTTATATCTAATTTTTTTTATAAAATAGTTGCAAAAAATAGATACAAAATTTTTGGCAAAAAAGATTCTTGCTATGTTCCAACGAAGGAGGAATTAAAGAAATTTATTACATGAACTTATTTCGATACTTTTATTTAGTTACATTCTAAATTAACTGGTTGAACCTGACTGAATACTTTTTGAACCTTAAGCGTTATTTCAATGTTAAATAACAGTATTAAATTTGCCAAAAACATTCCTTTTGGTTGGATTAATAAGTTTAAATTATAAAGCAGCTCCAATTGAAATTCGAGAAAGATTTCATTTTGAAGATTCTGAGAAACTTGTATTCAACAACTTACTTAAAAAAAATGTTGGAGTTGAAGGTTTAATGATTATATCAACATGTAATCGAACAGAGATATATTTTGAATTTGAAAACCAT
>JBELHE010000081.1:0-6306 GCA_042091575.1 Cryomorphaceae bacterium | reverse complement strand
AGTTTTGGGTATAATAACAGATTTATCAGAAGCAGTTAGAAAGAATGATCATGTAGAAATTAAAAATTTATTATCCCAATTAGGCAAAACTCCATTTTTCAAAAATAAAAAGCCAACTCCATATGATGAAGCAGTTAGTTTATCATGGTATCTTGAAAATGTTTTTTATAGTTCAATTGGAAATATCTTTAAATATATTAAGAATAATATTTTTGAAAATGATTTTGAACATTATGATTTGTTATCATTAGGGTTTTGGCCAGGTGGAGATAGGGATGGAAATCCATTTGTGACAACTGAAATTACTATTAAAACAGCTCAAAAACTAAGAAGTGATATTATTAAAAATTATTACAGAGATATCAGAAAACTTCGTAGAAGGTTAACATTTAAAAAAATTGAAGATATTATTATTAAAATAGAAAACGATTTATATACAAGTATTTTCGAAACTGATAAAAAGCCAAGAATAAGTCTTTCAAAGCTTATTGAAAAGTTAGAGTTTGTTAGAAAAACGGTTATTAACGAACACAAATCACTTTTCTTAGACAAATTAGATGAGCTAATTGATAAAATTAAAATTTTTGGCTACCATTTTGCAACTCTTGACATAAGACAGGATTCTAGAATCCATAGTAAAGTTTTCGAAGAGATTTTTAAAAAAGCATTTAGTAATGACTTTCCTGATAACTATTCAAAATTAGCTAGGTCTGGAAAAATCAAGATTCTATCAAAACTCAAGGGTAGGAAGATTAATAAAATCAAATTCGAAGATAATTTAGTAAATTCCACTATTGAATCAATTGGTGCGATGAAAAAAATTCAAGCATCAAATGGTATTAAAGGTTGTCACAGATATATTATTAGTAATAATCAAACAGCGGTTAATATTTTAGAAGTTTTCACAATGTTTAAGCTTTGTGACTGGGAAACACCCACTGTTGATATAGTCCCTCTTTTTGAAACAATAAATGATTTAGATGTATGTTCTGATGTTATGGAAATTGTTTATGGTAACAAAGATTACAGAAGCCATTTAGTTAAAAGAAGTAATACACAAGTAATAATGCTTGGTTTTAGTGACGGAACAAAGGATGGCGGATATTTAACAGCTAATTGGAGTATTTTAAAAGCAAAAGAAGTGTTAACAAGGCTCTCTAGAAAATACGGTATTAAAGTTGTTTTTTTTGATGGAAGAGGAGGTCCCCCAGCAAGGGGAGGTGGAAATACTCACCAATTTTATAGCGCACTAGGAAATTTAGTTGAATCAGATGAGATTCAGATTACCGTACAAGGGCAAACAATTAGTTCAAATTTTGGCACACTTGATTCTTGTCAATACAATTTGGAACAATTAATAAGTTCTGGTGTAAAAAACAGAACAGTTGAGAGTAAAGAAGTGTTTTCTGCAAAAAATAGAAAAACTTTAGATAAACTATCTTCCTTAAGTTTTAAAGCTTACAGTAATTTTAAAGATCATCCAAAATTTGTCCCTTATCTAGAGAAGATGAGTACAATTAAATATTATGCAAAAACAAATATTGGAAGTAGACCATCAAAAAGATCTGGTAATTCATCTGATTTTAATTTTGAAAGCTTGAGAGCTATCCCTTTTGTTGGAAGCTGGAGTCAATTAAAGCAAAATGTTCCAGGATTTTATGGATTAGGAACTGCATTAAATCATTTTCTTGCTAATAAAAAATTTCGAGATGTTAAGTTGCTGTATAAAGAAGTACCGTTTTTTAGAGCTTTAATATCCAATAGTATGATGAGCTTAACTAAATCATTTTTTCAACTAACATCATACATGAGTAATGATTCAGAGTTTGGAGATTTTTGGGATTTAATTTTTGAAGAATATAAATTAACAAAAAAAATGTTATTAAAAGTTTCAGGTTTTAAAGAGCTAATGCAAAATGAACCTGCTAACAAACTGTCTATTCAAACTCGAGAAAACATTGTTTTACCATTAATTACTATTCAACAATACGCCCTTCAAAATATTAAGGAAATTGAAAAAACTAAATCTAAAAATAAGATTGAAATTTTTGAAAGAATGATTACTAGATCTTTATTTGGTAATATAAACGCAAGTAGGAATTCTGCTTAACTATTTAAGTAATAGTTTATTGCTTTTTTGATTTTATCTTGATCAATATTTTGATCAATTTTAATCTCACCAATATTAACAAGTAAAACAAAATTTATATCATTTTTAAAATTCTTTTTGTCAGACTTTATTAATCTGAATAATTTATCTAACTCTGAATCGTTGACTTTTATTTTTTTAAAAAACTTACCTAGATGTTTATTGCAATCGTCAACTATTTTTTTTGGAAAACCTAATATCATGTGAGACAAGTATAGTTCAATTATCATTCCAGCTGCTATTGCTTCTCCATGCAATAATTTGTCAATTTTCTTCATTTTAAGAGATTCAAAACCATGACCTATTGTATGCCCAAAATTCAATGATTTTCTTATACCAGATTCTTTCCTGTCTTTTAAAACAATATTATTTTTAACAATAATTGAATTTAATATTATTTCATTGTCAAAAAGTTTATCCGGATTAGAAATAAGGTGATCAAATAGTTTCCCTGAAATTAGACTGTGTTTAAAAATTTCAGCATATCCACTTCGTATATTTTGTTTATCGAGAGATTCTAAATATCTTTTATCAATTATTACTAGTTTTGGATCAGTAAATGTTCCAATATTATTTTTAAAAGTCTGGAAATTAATTCCAGTTTTACTTCCAACTGAAGCATCAACCATCGATAATAGAGTTGTAGGAATATTTACAAAGTCAATTCCTCTTTTATATGTGCTTGCAACAAATCCGCCTAAATCAGTTATTACACCACCACCTAAATTGATTAAAAGTGTTTTTCTATTTGCATTATTATTATTTAAAAAACTCCAAATATCAGAACATGTAGATAAATTCTTGTTTTCTTCTCCAGATTTAATCTTAACAAGACAAAATTTTTCATCAAAATTTGATAATAGAACTTTTAGGCACTTTTTTTCGGTATTTTCATCAACTAAAATAAAAATATTTGAATATCCAACTTTAGAAATCAATTCTTTAAGTTTTATGTATCCACTGCTGTTAAAAAAAATACTATAATTACTTGATATTATTTCGTTCAATATTCTTAATTTTTTTTTCAAAGATATTTCAAAAAAACAACATATATTAGAAAAATATGAGTAAGAATATTTTTAATGATACAGAAATTGCCTATAAATTAAAATCTAAACTTAACTTATACAATGCCAAGTTTCTATTTATTGTTATTACAAAAAAAATTCTTGTTTCAATTTTAACTCAAATAGTCTTATTTTTTTTAAAATTTAACATCCCAGTTAAATGGATTTTAAAACGAACTATTTACAGTCATTTTTGTGGAGGAATCAATTTAGAAGAATGTAGTAAAACTATTCACAATATGAAAAAAATGGGAGTTTATTCAATATTAGATTTTTCAATTGAAGCATTAAAAAGTGAAGATGATTTTGATAGAGCTCTAAAAAAGAAAATTAATATTATAAACTTAACAACAAACAACGATTCTATCCCTTTCTCAGTATTCAAGCCAACTAGTCTTGGCAGATATGAATTATTTAAAAAAGTTTCAACTGCCGTTAAATTAAATAAATCCGAACATGAAGAGTGGGTAAAGGTTAAAAAAAGGTTCTTTAAAATATGTAATCATGCTAAAGAATCTGATATTAAAGTTTTAATTGATGCAGAAGAATATGAAGTTCAAAATTCAATTGATGATTTGGCTTTAGAAATGATGAAAAACTTTAATATTAATTCAACTTTTATATATAATACAATTCAACTTTATCGTTGGGATAGAATTCCATATTTAGAATCTTTAATAAAAAAATTTAAAAATTCTAAATTTAAATTTGGTTTTAAAATTGTCAGGGGAGCTTACCTAGAAAAGGAACAAGAGTTATCTGTTTCAAATGGATATAAATCACCAATTTGCAGCTCAAAAAAAGAAACAGATGAGAATTTTAATAATTGCATAGAACTTTTATTTCAATATAAATCAAAAATTGACTTATTTATTGCTAGTCACAACGAAAAATCTAACTTAATTGTTATTGAAAAAATGAAAGAATACGAATTAAGTAATAATGATAATGGTATATGGTTTGGTCAATTATATGGCATGGGAGATCATATTTCTTATAATTTAGCTAAGAATAGATATAACGTAGCAAAAATCCTCCCATTTGGTCCAGTAGAAAATCTTATGCCATATTTGATTCGCAGAGCTCATGAAAACTCTTCATTTGAGGGCCAGTCAAGTAGAGAGCTTGAATTAATAAATAGAGAATTAATTCGTAGAAATTAAATTTGAAAAATAAACCTTACTCCTACAGTTTTTAGCAATAAACTGATATTTGTTTTTTTTTATGATATGGTATAAGTTACAACTGTCCTTGTTAGTTGTGCTTTTTGAAAAATCAATATCAATATCATTAAGTAGATTTTCCTTATTAAAATCTGTAAATGTATTATCATAGAATATTGTTTTCTTTTTAAAATCACCAAGAACTCTTTTTGTAGGTAAATAATTAAATTCTGTTTTTTTTTGTGAATTAATAAAATAAACAATACCTATTCCTATAAATAATCCAAAAAAATAGTAGGATAATCTCTTATTAAAATTCATGATTTGTTAGTGATAGTTTTCGTTTATTTTTTGATATTTCCTTTATTTTTATCAAGGTATGATTTTTATCAAATATTTTTTTAAATTTATCAGGCCACTCAATAAAAATCCAGTTTGGTAAATCTAAAATCTCATAAAAACCTAATTCGTTTAAATCAGAAATATTATTAACTCTAAATAGATCTACATGAAATATATTTCCATACTTTCCATTATCATAGATATTCAAAATTGGGAAAGTAGGACTTGAAACTTTGTTGTTTGATCCTAAATCTATACATATTTTTTTTATCAATGTAGTTTTTCCTAAACCAAGATCGCCCTCAAATAAAATTAATTTAGACTTACAATTGTTTATTATGAAATTACTTGCATCTTGAATACTGTTTAAGCTGTAAGATATATCCACTCAAAAATAATTTATTACAAAGGAAAGGTTTTCCTCATATATAATAAATATTTTTTTTTTATATTTTTGCCAAGATGAAATTAAAAGCCCAAGAGGTTGCAGATCTAGTAGGAGGTGTTGTTATTGGTAATAAAGAATCAACAATTACAAAACTTTCAAAAATAGAGAGCGGTGATAACAAATCATTATCTTTTCTAGGAAACCCCAAGTATAATGAATATATATACAAATCAAAAGCATCGATAGTTATTATTGATAAAAAATTTGAACTAAAGCATCCAGTTACACCAACTTTAATCAGAGTTGATGACCCTAATGTTGCATTTTCTCTTCTATTGGATCATTTTAACAGTCAAAATCTTTCTAAGAATGGAATTGATCCTGATTCATCAATACACCAGTCAGTAAAATATGGTGATAATTTTTATTTAGGAAATTATTCAATTGCAGAAAAAAATGTAAAGATTGGTCATAATGTAAAAATTCATTCTCAGGTATATCTAGCTGAAAATGTTGAAATAGGTGATAATTGCATAATATATCCTGGCGTAAAAATATATAGAAATACAATTATTGGAAATAATTGTATTATACATTGTGGATCAGTAATTGGTTCAGATGGATTTGGTTTTAATTTTGATCCAAAAGGTAACACATTAAAGGTAATACATAATGGTAATGTAGTAATTGAGGAGGATGTTGAGATTGGGGCTAACTGTACTATTGATAGAGCTACTTTGGGTTCAACATTAATTAAAAGAGGAGTTAAGCTTGACAATCTAGTTCAAATCGCCCATAACGTAACAATTGGAAAAAATACTTGTCTAGCAGCTCAAGTTGGTGTGGCAGGATCAACTGTAATTGGTGACAATTGTTTGATTGGAGGTCAAGTTGGAATTGCTGGACATTTAAAGATAGGAGACAGAGTTCAAATGCAAGCTAAATCTGGAGTTCTAAAAAATATCAAATCTGATTCGGTTATCATGGGCTATCCAGCTATTAATTATATGGATTATAATAAATCTTATGTACATTTTAAAAACTTACCGTCCGTGATGAAATTCATTTATAAACTAATGAAAAAGGATGTCAAATAAACAAACTACTATTAAAAAATCTGTATCACTTGAAGGAGTAGGTATCCATACAGGCAACTATGTTAAACTTACCTTTAAGCCTGCTTCAGCCGATTCAGGA
>JBELHE010000080.1:0-6488 GCA_042091575.1 Cryomorphaceae bacterium | reverse complement strand
ATGCTGGTAAGGTTCCTTGCGTAGTTTACGGTGGGGAAAAACCAGTTCATTTTTCAGCAGATGAAATTAGCTTTTCTAAATTAATTTATACACCTAATGCGCACACGGTTGCAATTTCATTAGATGAAAAATCAGAAATAAATGCTATAGTTCAAGATATCCAATTTCATCCAGTATCAGAAAAAATCCTACATATTGACTTTCTTCAACTTTTTGAAGGAAAAGAAGTGACAATGATAATTCCAGTTAAATATGAGGGAAATGCCCCTGGTGTTAGAAATGAAGGAGGTATCCTGTCTAAAAACAAAAGAAAGTTAAGTGTAAAAGCCTTACCTAAAGATTTACCTGACTTTATTAAAGCCGACATTTCAGCTTTAAACCTCAACGATAATATAACAATTTCTGATGTTTCTGAGGATTCATTTAAGTTTTTACACCCTGATAATATGGTGATTTGTCAAGTTAAAATGTCAAGAGCTTCATTATCACTAACTACTGATGAAGAAGGTGAAGAAGGTGAAGAAGGTGAAGAAGAAGGAGATACTTCTTCAAGTGAAGGAGGTGATGCTCCTAAAGCTGAAGGAAGTTCAGATTCTAAAGAATAATATTCTAACCAGCTTATTTTTATAATCAAGGTCAAAAGCTTATATATTTGTATAAATTTTTGACCTTGATTTCTTTAACTCAAATTTTCAAA
Source organism: Cryomorphaceae bacterium (assembly GCA_042091575.1). Lineage (GTDB taxonomy): Bacteria > Bacteroidota > Bacteroidia > Flavobacteriales > Flavobacteriaceae > Eutrophosalina. The sequence continues at coordinate 5,791 of JBELHE010000080.1, read as the reverse complement.
AGAACTAATTCTAAGGATATGAATAAATTCTTAATTGTTGGACTTGGTAATGTAGGAATTGACTATGTAATGACTCGTCATAATATTGGTTTTGAAATACTTGATCAAATTTCTGAAAATTTTGAACATAATTTTGAATCTAGAAGATACGGGGAAATATTGAAGACAAAAAAAAATGGAAAAACACTAATTTTTCTTAAACCCAATACTTTTATGAACTTGAGCGGAAAAGCCATCAAATATTGGAAAAATAAAGAAAAAGTACATGATAATAATTTGTTAGTTGTTTTAGATGATTTAAACCTAGATTTTGGAAAATCAAGGTTTAAAAAATTTGGAAAAGATGGAGGACATAACGGATTAAAAAGTATTAATGATTCGTTAGGTTCAAGCATGTATTGTAGATTGAGGTTTGGTATTGGAAATGAATTTAAAAAAGGAAAACAAACCGATTATGTCCTAGAAAATTGGTCTAAAGAAGAATCTATTTCTTTAGAAAATCATATAAATCATAATATTAAAATAATTTTTCACTTTATAAAACATGGGCCTGAAAATACCATGAACAAATTTAATTAATGATTGTAATTAAAGACTTATTTAAAGCTAAATTAAAAAACCCTTCAATAGCTACAATTGGTACTTTTGATGGAGTTCACTTAGGCCATCAAAAAATTTTAAAATCATTAATATCTCATTCTAAAAAACAAAACTTAAACTCTGTTTTAATTACTTTTGACCCTCACCCTAGAAAAGTTATTGATCCAAAATCAAAGATTGAATTAATAAATACCATTGAAGAAAAGATTGATATTCTAAAAATTTTAGGTCTTGATTATTTAATAATTCAAGAGTTTACTGAAAGTTTTTCGAATATTGATGCAGAAAAGTTTGTTGAAATTTTAGTTAATGAACTGAATATTAAAAAACTAATTGTAGGTTATGATCATCGATTTGGAAAGGATAGAAGTGCTGACATAAATGATCTCAAAGTTTATGGTAAAAAATATGGATTTGAAATTATTGAAATTAGTGCATTTGATATTGAGAAAATCCATATTAGTTCTACAAAAATTAGAAATTCTATTCTTAATGGAAATATAGAAATCTGTAAAAAGTTTACAGGATTTAACTTTAAAATAACCGGAAATGTAATTAGAGGAATGTCAAGAGGAAATAAAATAGGATTTCCAACTGCCAATATTCAAATAATTGATAAAAATAAAATCATCCCAAAAAATGGTGTTTACTTAGTTTGCAGTAGAATTGATGATAAGTTATTTTACGGAATGATGAATATTGGCTACAATCCAACTTTTGGAAATAAAAAAAAATCAATTGAAGTTAATTTCTTTGATTATGATTCAAATTTATATGAAAAAATCTTAGATATTGAGTTTTTAGAATATATAAGAGAAGAAATTGAATTTAAAAGTATTGATGATTTAATTAAAAAATTAAATCAAGACAGAGAATACTGTCTCAAACTCATTAATTCAATTATTAATAATTAATTTTAAAAAATAATATGCTTCAAGTCAGCTACATAAAAGATAATTTTGCAAATGTTGTAAGTAATTTAGGTAAAAGAAATATTGATTTTACAAAACAGCTCCAAGAAATAATCGAGTTAGATGATTCAAGAAAAAAAATTCAATCAGAATATGATTCAATATTGAATGAATCTAATAAAATTGCAAAGGATATTGGTTTTCTCTATAAATCTGGAAAAGAAAAAGAAGCAGAGAATCTTAAATTGAAATCCATTTCACTTAAACCAAAATCTAAAAACTTACATGATGAACTTCATAGTATTTCTGAAGATCTAAAAGCTAAGTTATGTCTAATCCCTAATGTCCCGCATGATTTAGTTGTAAAAGGATTAAACGAAGAGGAAAATGAAATAATCTTTTCAACAAAAATTCCTGAGAAGGATGAAACTTTAATCCCACATTGGGAACTTTCATCAAAACTAGATATAATTGATTTTGATTTAGGAAATAAGATTACGGGCTCTGGTTTTCCCGTCTATAAAAATAAAGGAGCTAAACTTCAAAGATCATTAATTAATTTTTTTCTTGATAAAAATATCTCAAAAGGATACAATGAGATTCAGCCACCATTATTAGTTAATGAAGTTTCGGGCTTTAGCACAGGTCAATTGCCCGACAAAGAAGGTCAAATGTATCACGTACAAAATGATAATTTATATTTAATTCCCACAGCTGAGGTTCCATTAACTAATATTTATAGAGATTCAATTTTAAAAATTGATGAATTACCAATAAAATTGACTGGTTATACTCCTTGTTTTAGAAGAGAAGCTGGAAGTTATGGTTCAGATGTAAGAGGCTTAAATAGGCTCCATCAGTTTGATAAAGTTGAAATAGTTAGAATAGAATGTCCATCTAAATCATATCAAGTTTTAGATGAAATGGTTGAACATATAAAATCTCTGCTTTTAGATTTAGAATTACCTTTTAGAATTATACGATTATGTGGAGGTGATTTAGGATTTACATCTGCTCTGACTTATGATTTTGAAGTTTATTCTATGGCGCAAAAAAAATGGTTGGAAGTAAGCTCAGTTTCTAATTTTGAAAGTTTTCAAGCTAATAGACTTAAAGTAAGGGTAAATTATGGTGATAAATCTAAAAAATTAGCACATACACTAAATGGTAGTTCATTGGCATTGCCTAGAGTTGTTGCGGCATTAATTGAAAATAACCAAACCAATGAGGGGATTAAAATTCCAAAAATTCTTCATAATTATACAGGATTTAAAATAATCGATTGATTATTACTAAATTGAAATATTAATAATTTAGTTTGAAACATGTTAATCCTAAAAAAAGATTAGGTCAAAATTTTTTAAATGATAAGTCAATTGCTTCTCAAATAGTTAGTTTTCTCTCTATTGAAAAAACACAAACTATAATTGAAGTTGGCCCAGGAATGGGTGTTTTAACTAAAGAAATACTCAATTTAAAAAATGTTGAAAAAATATTTATCGAACTAGATAGTGAGTGTTGTAATTATTTAATTAAAACTTTTCCTGATATTGAAGGAAGTCTTTTGAATTATGATTTTTTAAAATTTAACATAAAAAAACTTAAAAGTCCTATTAGTATAATTGGTAATTTTCCATATAATATCTCTTCTCAAATTTTATTTAAAATTTATGAAAATAAAGAGATTATACATGAAATGATTGGTATGTTTCAATTAGAAGTTGCTGAGAGAATATGTTCAAGCAGTGGAAATAAAAAATATGGAATAATGTCAGTTTTAATTCAAGCTTTTTTTAATGTTGAAATTCTACTTAAAATTAAACCTGAATCATTTTTACCAGTACCTAAAGTAAATTCTGCTGTAATTAAAGTTGTAAAGTATCGGGACAAAATTAATTGTGATGAAATTTTATTTAAAAAAATAATCAAATCCGCCTTCAATCAAAGAAGAAAAAAACTTAAAAACAGCTTAAAGGGTTTTAAAAAAATAGAAAATTTAAAAGAACATAGTATATTTGAAAAACGTGCTGAGGAACTCGACGTAGATGATTATATTCTTGTAACTAATCTCTTATCTAATGGAAATATTTGAGCTATCTAATGAACTTATTGAAAAAGTTTCTCAATTAATATCCAAAGGAAAAAATTCAGAAATTAAAAAAATAGTTCATGGTTTTCACTATGCTGACTTAGCAGAAATCATCGACAGTTTAGAAGAAAATCAAAGAATTTATTTAATTAAACTTATCGACAGTGATAAGACATCAGATGTACTAACCGAGCTTGACGATGATGTTAGGGAAAAGATTCTTAAGACATTATCTGCTAAAGAAATCGCAGGTGAAATAAAAGAAATGGACAGTGATGATGCTGTTGATATATTGGAAGAACTTCCTGAAGAAAGAAAAGAAAAAGTTATTTCATTAATCAAAGATGATAATATTACAGAAAATATCCGTGAATTATTAAGTTATGATGAAGATTCAGCAGGCGGCTTAATGGCTAAGGAATTAATTAGTGTTTATGAAAACTGGAGTGTTTTAAAATGTTTGAGAGAAATAAGAAAACAAGCTGAAAATATTTCTAGAGTACATTCTATTTATGTACTAAATAAAAAAAACCAGTTAATTGGTAGGTTATCGCTCAAAGATTTAATTACGTCACCGTCTGAAAGTAAAATTAAGCAAATCTATATACCAAAAGTTGATTTTGTTAACGTAAAAGATAAAGGTGAGGAAGTAGCAAAATTAATGTCCAAATATGATCTTGAAGCTATTCCTGTTGTTGATGATGAGAAACAATTACAAGGTAGAATAACTATCGATGATATTGTTGATTTTATAAAAGATGAAGCAGAAGAAGATTATTTACTTGCAGCCGGTATTTCAAATGATGTTGAAGCTGACGATTCTATTTTTGAATTAACAAAAGCTAGGTTACCATGGTTGATATTGGGCTTATTTGGGGGCCTAGGGAGTGTATTTATTTTGGAAAGTTATGAAGGTATAATGTCATCAAAGTCTCTAAGAGCATTATTTTTCTATACTCCTCTAATAGCAGCAATGGCAGGGAATGTTGGAGTTCAGTCATCTGCAATTGTTGTCCAAGGTTTAGCAAATGATGTTATAAAGGGAAGTTTAATTTCAAGATTAATTAAAGAAATTAGTTTAACCGTTTTAAATGGAATCATACTTAGCGCTTTAATTATTTTATTTGGATTTATTATTAAGCAACCTATCGATATGAGTATCACTATATCAGTTTCTATGATGTGTGTTATAATTGTTGCTGCACTGATTGGAACGTCTGTTCCAATTATTTTAAATAGAATTGGTATTGACCCAGCTATAGCGACTGGACCATTTATAACGACTGGAAATGATATAATTGGAATTCTTTTGTTTTTCTATATAGCTAAAATTATCCTTGGATTTTAAGATGAAGATTCTCCATCTAGATAAAAATCACGAATATTTATCTTTTGAGCTAGAAAAATATGGTTATGAAAACCATTATGATTACAAATCCTCCAAAAAAGAAATTTTAAATAAAATTGATGATTATTATGGAATAATTATTAGAAGTAGAATCTTAATAGACAAGGAAATAATCAATTCTGCTAAAAAACTAAAATTTATAGCCAGAGTTGGTTCTGGGTTAGAAAATATAGATTTAGTTTGTGCAAAAAAAAACATGGTTAAAGTCCTTTCTGCAGGTGAGGCTAACTCAAACGCTGTCGGCGAGCATACATTAGGTATGTTATTAAATTTCTTAAACAACATTAGTATTTCTAATACAGAAATAAAAAATGGAGTGTGGGAAAGAGATGAAAACAGAGGAATAGAATTGGCTGGGAAAGTTATTGGAATAATTGGATTTGGTAAAACTGGAAATAGTTTTGCAAAAAAATTATATGGTTTTGATTGCAATGTTATTTTTCATGATATCAAAGAAATTAAATCAAATAAATTTGCCAAATCTGTGTCTTTAGATGAATTGAAAATGAAATCTGATATAATAAGTATTCATACTGATTTAAATAAATCCTCTTTTAACTTAGTTAATTCAAATTTTATTAAGTCATGCCAAAAAAAATTTATTTTAATAAATACTTCCAGGGGAAAATGCGTTAACAGTAATGATTTAGTTAAGGGATTAAAAAATAAAAAAATTACTGGTTGTTGTTTAGATGTTTTAGATTTTGAAAAAACATCATTTGAAAATATTAATTCAAATATAGATTTAGAATTTTTAAAGAATTCTAAAAATGTAATCCTAAC
>JBELHE010000079.1:3701-6562 GCA_042091575.1 Cryomorphaceae bacterium | reverse complement strand
AAAGATAAATTAGAAAATTTAGCAAATGCTCTTGCTTCAAACCAGCTTATGCCCGTAACCGGGTAATTATCAAGTCCCACTGGAAATTGTCCGTATGCCCAATTCGATGGTCCGGGTTTTCCATACCTATCTTTAAATGTCTTTATTGAAGAATTAAAATCGTAAGTTTTATTACCAACTTGGTATGGAAAGTCCCAATATATAGGATTTTCATATCCACCAGCATCAACAAACTCTTGAAAATCTTTATTAGAAACTTCATTTATAGAAATACTAAATGATTCAATATTTATATTTTCAAAGTCTAATCCTTGTAACCACATACGTCTGGGTTTAACACCTAAAAATGCTCTATGACCTTTGGGAATTTTAATTGTATTTTCAGGAAATCTATAGTTATGGTTATTTCTTGACCTTTCAATAAATTCAGTTCTATCATAAACAAATTTCAGATAGTGGTATTGATAATTATTTGGAACTACAAATGAATCAATTGGGGTTTTTCCAATGTAATTATATGTAGAATCACCTGGATACATTACACTAACATCAATTCCTTGTTTATTTGTTTTAAGCTTTACATATCTGCTAGATTTGTTATAATAGCTTTTTATAATTTCATTTTTTGGATATGTTTTTAGCAAGTCTTTTGACATCATAAAAGATTGGGATATGTCGCCTTTATCAAAAACCTCAATAAGTTCTGGAATAATTTCATTTACAAGATTTTGGTTTGTATTTATTTTTTTAAAAAAATAAATAAAAATCAGTAATACTAAACCCGAAGAAATAATACCTATTATTAATCTAGTTTTAGATTTTTTTTCAAATTTTTTATTTTTAGAATTAGCTTTTTTTCTTTTAATTATGAAAAAAGTAATACTAATTATAAAAGCTAGTAACAGGGCTGCAAGAATAATATTAAAATAAAGGCTATTTATTTCATATTTTTTAAATAACCAATCAATTCCCTGAAGAACACCAAAAACTATGGCTATAAAACCCCCAACTAATTGAACATATTTGTTAGAACTATTATTCATTTAACATAAAATTACAAAAAAGCTTTGATTAGAATATTTATCAAACAATCAATTTAAATAAAACGTACATTATATAGTGTATTATTTACTTTCTTTTTATCCATATTTCATGTAAAGGATCTCCTTTACTGCTGTAGCCTTTGTGATTCCATTCTCCATTAATCAACTCATAATTGAATTTCAATTCTATACCTGCTTTTGAATTATCTCTTGAAAAGAATTCAACATTTTCTGAATAAACTCCATTTTCAGTAGTGTATGTGCCACCCCCAGTACCCATGAATTGTTTTGTAGCTGTATTGTAAGCAATCCACTGAAATCTTTTTCCTGAAAGCAATTTCATTGTTTTTCTAGGACCATCTATTGATCTCATTTGCCTGTTCCCATTTCGGTATCTGCCACCCATTAACCAAGCTCCCTCTAATTTTCCAGGACCGCCATCATCTAACCTTGTCCATGTTCTTTCCATAACTGGAACATTAATTGAATTTTCATCAATAATTATTTTAAATGTCGTTTCAGTTCCAACTCTTTCAGGATTTGCAGTGTCAAATTCTACTTTCTCTGTCAAATTTTCTCCGTTTAAATCCCATGTACCACCATTAGTGTAAATAAATTCACCAGTTTTTGCATTGAAAATACTTATGGATTGATATCCTTGAGTTGTAAATATTACTATTTGTTTTTCCAATATTCCAGAATCATTTTTCTGAACTCTTTCCCAAGCTCCAATTAAGCTTTGTGAATTCATACTAAATGAAAAAAGTAGTAGGATTATTAAATTAATTTTTTTCATACACTTATTTTTTCTGTAATTTTTTTTGTAGCACCAGTTTTGCCTTTAAAATAATTAGAAGTTTTGTTACTAATTTGTGATCTGTAATTTTTATCATTAATTAGTTTTTCAAATTGATTATTAAATTCATTTTGATTTTTAACTGAAATTACCCCACCTAAGTTTACCAAATCTATAGATTCTTTAAATTTTCTATAATTTTTACCTATCAAAACAGGCACTTTAAATACACAGGCTTCTAATATATTGTGAAGTCCAGTGTTACCCATTCCACCGCCAACATAAGCTATTTCAGCATAACTATATAATTTTTTTAGATCTCCAATGGAGTCGATAATTAGAATATTATGATTAAACTTATTTTCTGAGTAAATAGAAACAGGTGAGAGGAATAAATTCTTAATTCTATTTATGTTGGTTTGTGAGATATCGTGCGGAGCAATTATCCAAAATAGATTCGTGAACTTATTTTTTTCAATCAATTTAACTATAAGTTTTTCATCTTCTTGCCATGTGCTTCCAAAAACTATAACTCTTTTGTTTTTTAAAAGTTTATCAATTTTTTCAACTTTATTATTTAGTGTTAATTGATATTTAACTCTATCAAACTTTAAACTTCCTGAAACCTCAACATTTTTTATGTTATTTTTTTCTAATACATCAAGTGAGTTCTTGTCTTGAACAAAAATTTTGTTGAATTTTTTTAATTTATTTTTTATGAAAACATTAAAAAATGAAAAATACCAATCATTTTTTTTAAAACTACCCTCAACCAAATATATTTTTGATCCATTACGAATTAGTTCTGTAATATAATTTGGCCATATTTCTGATTTAATAAAAATTGAAAAATAGGGATTTATCAATTTAATAAAACTTCTGCAATTAGATTTAGTATCAATTGGTAAATAGAACGTGTAATCAACTTCATTTATTCTTTCTTTCAACTTAAAACCAGATTCAGAAAAAAAAGTTAAAATTATTTTATAATCATACTTTTTCTTTAAATTAATAATTAATGG
>JBELHE010000079.1:0-3601 GCA_042091575.1 Cryomorphaceae bacterium | reverse complement strand
TTAAATTTTTTTTATGAAAAAAATTCAGATGGTTGATCTTCAAAGTCAGTATGACAGAATTAAGGACGAGATCAATAAATCTGTTATTGGTGTCATGCAAGATGCAACATTCATTAACGGACCAACTGTAAAAAGTTTTCAAAAGAATCTCGAAGCCTATCTTAACGTAAAACATGTTATTCCGTGCGCAAATGGTACAGATGCTTTACAAATAGCAATGATGGCTTTAGATCTTAAACCTGGGGATGAAGTCATCACAACTAATTTTACTTTCGCAGCAACTGTTGAAGTTATTGCATTACTAAATTTGAAGCCTGTATTAGTGGATGTAGATTTGAATACATTTAATATTGACGCTGATAAATTGGAAAAAGCAATTACATCAAAAACAAAAGCTATTGTACCAGTTCACTTATTTGGACAGTCTGCTAACATGGAAAAAATAATGTTAATTGCTAAAGAATTTAACCTTTTTGTAATTGAAGATAATGCACAGGCTATTGGTGCTGAATATCAATTTAAATCTGGATTAAAATTAAAAAATGGAACAATAGGCGATATTGGAACTACTTCTTTCTTCCCATCTAAAAATTTAGGTTGTTTTGGAGATGGAGGAGCATTATTTACTAATAATGATGGCTTGGCAAAAAAAATTAGAGGAATTGTTAATCATGGAATGTATGAAAGATACCATCATGATGTTGTCGGTGTTAATTCAAGATTGGATTCAGTCCAAGCTGCAGTTTTAAATGCTAAACTTCCTCATTTAAATTCATATAATAAATCTCGTCAGAGTTCAGCCAGAAAATATACTGAAGCATTAAATAGTTGTAATGAAATCAAAACACCAACTTTTTCTAATGGTTGTAAAGTAGTCTGTCAAAATTGTCATTGTCATGTTTTTCATCAATATACCATAAGAATTATGTCAGGAAGAAGGAATGAGCTTGCAAATTTTTTATCTGATCTAAAAATTCCGTTTGGAATATATTACCCCATCCCTTTGCACAAACAAAATGCTTATAAGAACAAGAATTATGAGGATCAAAATTTTAAAAATACTAACACTTTGTGTGATGAAGTTATCTCTTTACCAATGCACTCAGAGTTAACTGATGATCAAATAAATTTTATATCTGATAAAATCAATAAATTTTTAACCTAAAGCTGATTCAGTAGAAGCTTCTCTGTTAATTTTTCTTATCAAACCTTGTAATACTTTTCCTGGGCCAACCTCAATAAAATTTAATATCCCATCATTAATTATGTTATTAATAGATTGAGTCCAAAGAACAGGGCTTGTTAATTGATTATTTAGATTTTCTTTAATTTCATCTAAATTGGTTGTTTTTGTAGAAGTAAAATTTTGATAGATTGGGCAAGACGGCTCGTTAAATTCAGTATTGTCAATTGCTTGTTTAAGCTCAGATTTCGCTTCATTCATTAAGGATGAATGAAATGCTCCACCAACAGGTAATATTAAACTCCTTTTAGCACCAATTTCATTAAATTTTTTACAAATATTTTCAATAGCATTAACTTCACCTGATACTACAACTTGCCCAGGACAATTAAAATTTGCAGCTATTACGTTTCCATCAAAGTTCTCACATGTTTCTTTCACTAATTTATCATCTAAACCTAAAATTGCTGCCATTGTTCCTTTGCTATTTTCACAAGATTTCTGCATCGCATTAGCTCTAAGAAAAACTAACTTTAATCCATCTTCAAATGAAATTGTTTTATTTGCTACTAGGGCACTAAATTCACCTAATGAATGACCTGCGACAGCATGTGGAGATTGATTTAACTCAAGCAAAATTAACTCTGCTATTGAATGTAAAAAAATTGCAGGTTGTGTTACTTTTGTTTGTTTTAGTTCATCATTACTACCTTCAAACATTATTTTTGAAAGTTTAAATCCTAAAATTTCATCAGCAATATTAAAAAGCGATTTAACTTTATAACTCGATTTATACAAATCATGTCCCATTCCTTGGAACTGAGATCCTTGACCTGGAAATACAAAAGCTTTCATACAGTTATTTTTTTTTATCGTATCTAATAAAAGTAAAATCGTAGATGTGTTTAGAGTCTTTTTTTCTTTTATCTCTTTTTATTTCATCCCATTTGTTAAGATCAATTTTAGGAAAAAATGTATCACCTTCAAATGTGGAATGAACCCTTGTTAATTCAATTCTATCAGCTACTTGTATACCTAGATTATAGATTTCTCCTCCACCAATTATGAAAGGTTGAGAATCATCTTTTGAAATTTCTAACGCTTCATTCAATGAGGAAACTACAGTTATATTTTCACCTACATAGTCTCTATTTCTTGTAATCACAATATTGGTTCTATTTGGAAGAGCTTTTGGCATAGATTCAAATGTTTTTCTTCCCATTATAACATGGTGATCTTTAGTTAAATTTTTAAAATGTTTTAAATCATCACTTAAATGCCAAATAAGTTTATTGTCATTACCAATTACATTGTTCTCATCCGCTGCAGCTATAATCGTAATTAAGTTTGACTTGTTATAAAATGTTTCGGAATCAGCAATAATTTTAGCTTCATTGGTTATATCTTTTTTGAGCTGCTCAATTTTGTTTTTTTGAAGTTCCATTAATAGCCTTGTTTGCATTTTAACCCATCTGTTTCCTAAAAACCTATTTGTTATAAAAACATTAAAAGAGTGAAACAAAATTAAAAATGTCCAAATCAGAAAAATCCAAAAAGACCAGCTATAATTTAATATTTCAATATCACTCCCAATATTTAAAATGAAATCTAAAACAAATAAAAAAGTTGAAATAAATAAGAATAATATAAAATGATAATACAGTCTTTTTTTCTGTCTAATTCTTTGTTGAGCATTTTCAAGAAACTCAATTTGTTCTTGATCAATTTTGGAAGTACTTTTACTCATTTAAATGCTAAATTATAACAATATATTATTAATTTTTATTTATAAATGAGATTTATAAAGGATAAAAATAAAATCTATTTCGATAATGCTAAGATGGGGCCGATTTACAAGGAGCTACACGATTGGAAAATATCATATGAAAAGGAGCTCTATGTAAAAAAAAGTAATTTAAGAGAGGGGTATCAAGTTTTCTTCTTTGAGTTAAAAGAATTAATAAAAAAATTTTTTTGTGCCGAAGAATCTGACGTCTTGTTGTCAAATAGTTTTACATCTGCTTTTCAAAAAATTTTAATTAATATAAAAGATGATTTAAAATTTCTTTGTGTAAAAAATGACTATCCTTCAATTGCTCAGTCAATAAAAAATTTAAAGTTCAAGTTAGAAGAGATTGAATATTCAAATAATATTGAGGAAGAACTAATTAAAAGTTTAATTAAGTATAAACCAAATATCTTAGTTATATCAATTGTTCAATATATTGATGGATTAAAGTTGAATTTAGATTTTATTAAAGAATTAAAGAAAAATAATAAAAATCTCTTGATAATTGGAGATGGTACTCAGTATAGTGGTACAGAAAAATTTAATTTTGATGAATCAGGATTTGATATCATTATTTCAAGTGGATATAAGTGGCTACATGCTGGATACGGAAATGCAATTGCATTAAT
>JBELHE010000078.1:0-7036 GCA_042091575.1 Cryomorphaceae bacterium | reverse complement strand
CTTAAATAATGTATATTATATTAGATATTTTAAATCCTTCCATATGGGTTGCTGATTTTGAAATTCGAGAACCCATCACTACACTAACAGATTTTATGACTGCCCTTACATGTGGATTTGCTTATTATTTATTAAACTCTGAAAAAAGAATTGTAAAAGATCTCTCTTTTACTTTTTTCAAACTTTATTTTTTATGTTTTTTTATTGGGATGACGTCTGCTGCTTTTTTAGGTCATGCTTTTCAGGCTTATCTTCCTAAGGAAGTGAAAATGATAGGGTGGTGTATGAGTGCAATGGGACAATTATTTTTAGCTCTTGGCACTATGATATTTATGAAGAATTTAATAAAACCTTTCTTATTTAAATTATTTTTTTTATTACTGTTAATTCAATTTTCAATTTTTATTTTTTTAATGATTCATCCAACATTTAGCGATTTTAAAATTGCTCAATTAGCTGCATCCTCAGTACTAATTGGGTTTATATTTCCTCTCTTTATAATACAGTTTATTAAAACTAAATCTAAAGGTAGTAAGCTAATATTATTTGCAATAATTTTTGCTTTATTCCCAGCATTAGTGTTCAATAACCAATTAAGTATTAGTAATTGGTTTAATTATCATGACATCAGTCATGTTTTAATGTCAATCTATATGATTTTAATGTATAACGGAATAAGAAAGTTAGAATTTAAGATTGCTTAATTCTTTTCAGATTTTATCAAGTAAATCCCCATTAATATTAAGGCACTAAGTAGTCCGTGGTAAATTGTGAAAATTTCCCCGTCAAAAACACCCCAAAATATAGCTACAACTGGGATCAAATAAGTTACACTTGATGCAAAAACAGATGAAGTTCGTTTTATAAGTAAGTTAAAGAACCAAACAGCAAATCCAGTCCCAACAATTCCTAATATATTTATGAATAAAAAGTTAGTTAATTGTGGATCATTATGGATTAAATTATTTGTAAACTCGGTATTAAAAAAAAGAAAGAATCCTGCAAACGGTCCAATGAACAGAAAAGACCAACTTGTAATTTTAACAGCAGAAATATCACCAAGGTAAACTTTTATAAGATTCACATTAAATGCATAACATGCCGAACCTAGTAAAGGTAATATTGCATATAATAAATTTTCGTTCATATCAATTCCACCAGTTGATACAATGATTAAACCACTAGCTCCAATTAACCCTACTACAACACCGCCAATTGCTTTAGGATTTATTTTTTGTTTGAAAAGAAGAAAGCCAAATAACATGGTAAAAAGAGGAGTAACAGAATTTAGAATTCCATTCAAAGAACTATCAATTTTAGTTTGGGCTTTTATGAATAGAAAGTAGGGTATAGCGCTACCAATAATTGCAGAAAGGAAAATAATTAATCCAGTTTTCAATTTAACTTTTCTTAAGTCTTTTATTCCAAATGGTAAAAAAACAAGAAAAACTATGAATAGCCTGTAAAGCGTAATTTCAGTTGGAGAATAAGACTGAAGCCCTTTTTTCATTAAAATAAATGAACTCCCCCAAATTATTGCCAATAGGCAAAGGGTTAGTATTTGATTAATTTTTTTGGATAGATCAAACATTTAAAAAAGATCACCTTTCTTCAAATAAAATACCCGAAGACTTTCTTACTTTTTTATCATTTTGAGAATTATCAGAATTGGACCTGTATCCAACCGGAGCAACTACTGCAGCGTTCATGTGTCTCTCATCTAATTCTAAAATTTCATTGTATTTTTTGATGTCAAATCCTTCAATAGGGCAAGAGTCAATTTGAAGTGTAGCACAGGCTGTCATAAGATGAGCTAATGCAATATAGACTTGATTGGTAGTCCATATGGAAGTTTCAGAGGAGTTCTTGTTTAGTAAACTATTTTTTAGAAACTCACCATAACCCTGAAGTTCGTTAATAGGTTGTTTTTGAATTTTAGATTTGGTATCAATATATAGATCAATATCTTGTTCAAAGACTTTAGTGTAGTTACAGAATACAAATAAATGAGATGCATCAGAAATTTGGGACTGGTTATAAGAAGCGGATTTTAATTTGGACTTTAACGCTTCATCTTTTACAATAATTACTTTAAAAAGTTGTAAACCATAGGAAGAAGGTGCAAGCCTAATCGCCTCTTTAATCAATTCGAGGTCAGATTCTGCTAAGTTTTTTTTTGGATTAAACTTTTTAGTAGCGTATCTCCAGTTATAATAATCAAGTATATCCATATTTCTTAATTCGAAATTAGGGATTAAATAACGATTGGGGTTTTTTTGTTGAGCTATTTCAGTCTGGAAATTAACACTTTCTCAATTATCTCTTGAGATTCTATTGCTTTGGTAATTCTGAAGGTCTCTTTAGTGTAGTTTTCTAAGGTCTTTTTCATTTTTAAAAATACTTCTTCTTTAATTTCATAAATCTCCATGTGGTGCAATATTTCACCAATTAAATTCTCTTGATTTTCTGAAATAACCTTCCTTAGGTGTTCTAATTCTGCTTGAGGATTTATCATTTGTGATATAATGTTTGATCATTAAAACCATTATTTTCAATAAAACTATTCCAATTTTTTTTATTTGGATTTGCTAAATATATTTTTTGATTTTGAAAGTTCTTTTCCACAGTTTGTAAATCCTCAATAGGAAAATCCTTTATTTGGGGATCATACTCTCTAACTTCAAACTGGTTTTCATTTTTCGAAATTTCTAAAATACTGTAGTATTTTTCATTTATTAGTTCATTTAAATAATATCTGTTGCTATCAATTTTTAAAATGCTTTTCTCATTAAATTTGAAAAATAAATCTGTTTGTTTTAAGAATGCAAAAACAGTATCATTAATTTCTTTATATAAAAGTCCAGTTCCTTTTTTTATTCCATAAACTAAATTGTCTATAATTTCATATTTGCCAACTTTAATTTCCTTATTAGGTATAGAAAAAACTATAGAAAAGCTGGTGTAAATACTGTCTTTAGTAACACAAATTTGAATAAGAGAGTCGTTGTTTTTATAATAACATCCTTGAATATCTTTAGGAAAATTTATTGATGATTCTATATGTTGTGGACTTGGATTTGCAAAATACAACGTATAAATAGATTCTTGACCGTAAATAAAATACGATGAAGCAATAGTACATTGTAAAAGAAAAATCCATTTAATCATAAACTGTCAATATATTTATATGGCTTAAATTAGGAAATAAATACAATATAAATCATGGAGCAAGAAAATTTCACGTGGGAAGTACAAAAAACCGATGAGCATATTGTTGAGTTACTAAAAAACAAGCTTGATATATCAAAAGCCATAGCTCGAACTTTATCTTTAAGAGGGGTTAAAGATTTTAATTCAGCTCAAGATTTTTTTAGACCTAAATGGAACTCTTTTCATGATGGCTTTCTAATGAAAGACATGAGCAGATCTGTAGAAAGAATTCATAATTCAATTAATGAGAAACATAATATTTTAGTTTATGGAGATTACGATGTTGATGGTACTTGTTCAGTAGCAATGCTTTCAATTTTTCTAAAACAATTCAGTTCTAATGTTAACCTTTATCAACCTGACAGAGAAAATGAAGGATATGGGATTTCACTACAATCTGTTGACATGATGATTGCTAATAAAATTGATTTAGTAATTGCATTAGATTGTGGGATTAAAGACATTAAAAGTGCAAAGGCAATTAATGACGCTGGTATTGACTTAATTATTTGTGATCACCATAATCCTGGTAAAATAATTCCTCAAGCTTACTCCATTTTAAATCCCAAACAGAGAGAATGCACATACCCTTTCAAAGAGCTTTGTGGCTGTGGAGTAGGATTTAAATTGATCCAATCTTATTCTAAAAAATACAACATAGCAACAGATTATTCTTATTTGACTCAATTAGCAGCAATTGCTACTACGGCAGATGTAGTTCCATTAGTTGATGAAAATAGGTTAATTACCTATTTTGGTTTGGAACAAATTAATCAAAATCCAATTCCTTCAATTGAAAAAATTTTCCAACTTTCTAATACTTCTGAATTCAGTTCTTCAGATTTAATATTTAAAGTTGCCCCCAGAATTAATGCAGCAGGCAGATTATCTTCTGCAAAGAAAGCCACTGATTTTCTAATATCCAATAACGAAGAATTGGAAATATTAAGTAAAGAAATTGAATTAATTAACAAGGAAAGGAAAAAGATTGATGAGTTAATTACTGAAGAAGCTTTATCTCAGCTTTCAAATCAACCATCTGACAGATTTACCAATCTAGTTTTTTCATCAGATTGGCACAAAGGTGTAGTAGGGATAGTTGCTTCAAGAATTATCGAAAATTTTTATAAACCTACAATTGTTTTAACAGGAAAGGGCGATATTATTACCGGTTCTGCACGGTCAGTTAAAGATTTTGATATTTATAATGAGTTAGATAAATTAAAACATTATTTCATAAGATTTGGTGGGCATAAATATGCTGCAGGCATGAGTATAAAAAAAACCGACTTAGTTGCATTTTTTAATGACTTTGAAAATGCAGTTAAAAAGTCAATTCAACCACATATGCTTATTCCCAAAATTAAAATTGATAGTGAACTTTCAATTAATGAATTGGCAAAAGATTTAAAAACAAATAATTTCCCAAAAATTTATCGAATTATTAAACAAATGGGACCTTTTGGAGCAGGGAATCCAACTCCTGTTTTTTTATTCAAGGATTTAAAACTATTCAGTAACCCAAAAATTGTTGGAGATAAGCATATTAAATTAAAATTCTATTCTGATAAATTAAATTCAACAATTGATGGCATTTGGTTCAATAGTTTCAATGGTTTTAATAAAATAAGAGCTAAAAAAAGTTTAAATGTTGTAGCGTCATTAAATGAAAATCATTTTAATGGAAATATTAGTTTACAACTAATGATAAAGGATGCTAAATAAATATTTAAGATTCTCCTTTACTATTATTTCTATGATCTGACATTAAATGAAGATCTCTTTGTGGGAAAGGTATTTTTATTCCATTGTTCCTAAAGGCTTGGTCAATAGTAAAACGCATATCACTTTTAATATTGATAATTTCCCATGTTTTTTCAGCCCAGAAAAACACTTTAAATTTTAAAGCATACTCACCAAAATCTTCAATTGTTACAATTATATTTCTTCTTTTTTCTACCAATGGATGCTTTAATGCGCATTGATACAAAATATCTTTCACTTTTTGAGTATCTGAACCATATGCAACCCCCACTTCAATATTAAATCTAGTAACTCTATCACTAATACTCCAATTGGTTACATTTTCTTTTGTGAGTTGTGTATTCGGAACAATGATTATCTTGCCATCAAGAGTTTTGAGTTGAGATGTCCTTATGAATATATGTTCTACTTTACAGATTTCATGATTATTCATTTCAACTACATCTCCTACTTTAATACTTCCGTCAAATAGTAATACTATTCCAGAAAAGACATCGCTTAAAAGATATTGAATGCCAAGACTAATTCCTAAAATGGCAGCGGCAAATACATTGGAAAATGAAGAAATATTGATTCCAACTCCCTGAATTGCAACTATGACTGCTATGGTATAAGTAAGGTATTTACTTAATTGCACTACTGTGTAAGTGCCGCCTTCATCTATCCATTTTTTCCCTCTCGTTGATCTATATATTAATACTCTGAATATACTTATGGCTATTCTTGAAGATATTATTATAAACAATAAGTAAAATACACTTCCAACAGTAAAGCTAAAACGGTCGTAGCTACCGTCTTTTTTTATTTCACCTATGTCAAAACCAAAAAGTTCAAAATGAGTGATATTGGCAACTGAAAATGTATCATTTCCTATTGTTAGGCATTCTAGAGCTAAAACAGCTGAAACTAAAAGAAGTATTTGCTTGATTAATTTTTTGATATTTTTTTCTCTTCCTTCAACTAGCCAACCTCTACTTTTTAGAAATTTTTCAAGATTTTTATTGACCCATCGGTTAGTAATTAGCCACAAAAGAAAAACAACACCTAATAAACTTAAATTAAGTAGGTGAACAAAACTAAAATATTCGAAAAAACTCATCTTTTATTGTGTTACAATGATACCCAATTCCTGTGCAAATATATTACGTACTTTGATTAATTCTTGTATTTCTTCAATAATTGATTCCTCTTCATGTTGTTTATTAGTAGTTTTTAGTTGCTGTTGTTTATCTAGAATTAAATTTTCAGTAACTCTTAATTTGTAAATAAAAACTGATTCTATGGCCGCTTGCTTTAGTCTTTCTGGTTCAGTTTTGGTATGAATATGGTGTTTATTTTTCCAGTTTTCACTTAATACATTTTGAGATGTAGTTAAATCAGCAACTATACTTGTTAAATCTGGATTTTGAATAAAATGTTGGTCATTTACAAGTAATCCGTTTTCTAATCCTTCAGTAAATTCATTAAAAATCTTTTGGTACTTTTTGTTAGAGTAAAATAAATTATCGGTCAGCATTTCTTCAATTATAAACTGGGCCAATGGATATTCTTCTTCAATTGTTTCTCCATCATCCTTTTGAATTTCTAGCGGGATGGACAAAGCACCATAATTTAACATTAATCTAATGAGGTCTTTTTCTTGTAAATTTAGTTCGTGTTTTAATCCTTTCTTATAGCTTTTACCTATTATAGCTGGAGTTGTAATGCTTGTAGCGATCTGATTATCTTTAGAGTAACTTTTTGTTTTTAACTTTTTTTTAACTTCAAGAATTAAAAGTTGCTCATCCATTTCAAAAATTTGAGCGGTAGTTTTAATGTAAACAGATCTTGATACCGCATCGGGGATAACACTTATTGAAGTGATGATGTCATTTATAGTTTTAGAGACATTAATTGGATCGTTTTTAGTTTTTTTAAGTAAAAGATTTGCCTTGAATGTGATAAAGTCATTTTGATTTTCTTCTAGATATGATTTAAAATCTTCTGTACTCAGTTTATGAGAATAGCTGTCTGGGTCTTCACCCTCTGGAAAAATAACTACCTTAACATTAAGCCCTGCTGA
>JBELHE010000077.1:0-7150 GCA_042091575.1 Cryomorphaceae bacterium | reverse complement strand
ACACCTGAATTTGCTAATTTTTTAATATTAGGAGTTTTAGCTTGAGGATGACCATCAAAAATCTCTGGGTAATCGTTCATGTCATCAACCATTATCAAAACAACATTAGGTTTTATATCATTTTTACAAGAAAACAAGTTAATTAGTAAAACAAGTTTTAAAAGATAAAAAAATAATTTCATGATTTTGATTTACATAAATTTAATAAACTGAATTTTAAAATATTAATAAGTGATAAAAATTGATTACTATAAGATAAAAGATAAAAAAGTATTTTTTTCATTTTCATAATATTTTCTTTAGATTAGATAAATATGAAATATGGTAAAATAATCATAATCCTTATTTCTGCTTTTGCTCTAGCTTGTTCTTCTGACGGCAGTACTGATGGAAGTGGGTCTGACAATAATGGAAATAATAACAACGGTGGCAATAACGGTGGTGGTGACAACAGCGGTGGCAATAACAGTTCAGGTGAAACTACAGATCCAGGAGATTTTTCTTCAACAACCTCACCTGGAAATACTACTTATTACATAAGTTTTTCCTCAGGAAGTGATGATAATGATGGCAAAAGTGAAGATAATGCTTTCAAAAATTTAGGAAAAATCAATAGTATAACATACAAGCCAGGAGATAAGATAATGTTTAAAAGTGGAGATAATTGGAGAGGTTACTTTAAAATTCTTGGCTCAGGAAAAGCATCTAACAAGATCGAAATAGGTAGTTATGGATCTGGTAGTAAACCGAAAATTGATGGAAATGGTTATCAAGCCAGTGTGTTTTTAGAAAATGTTGAAAATATTAGTATTTCGGGTTTACAATTGACTAATCAAGCATCGCATAAATTATCAAGTGGTGAAACAAAATTAATGAGTGGTTCTGAAAGATCTGGTGAAGAGGAAAGATATGGATTATTAGTATTGAGGTTTGGTGATGGCAGAAATATTTCCAATATCTCAATAAAAAACACGGTTATTTATGATATTTATCCTACTCCATCAGATAATAGTAAAAAACATCAAGGATACGGAATGAGGTTTGAGTCTTACAACAATGCTGAAATAAATTATTACGATAATATTGAAATTGATAATGTTGACATTTCTCTTACTGGACATTACGGTATACACATGGTAAATAGAATGTCACCAGCTAATGAGGATTTTTATCATAGAAATATAACAATAACAAACTCAAAATTTAAAGATAATGGTGGATCAGGAATTGTACTTGCAAGATGTAAAGATATCCTAGTAGAAAACTCTCATTTTGATGGATCTGGGTCTAGTAAAGATAGTCGAATGTGGAACAGAGGCAGTGGCATGTGGACTTACACTTGTAATGATGCAATAATTCAAAATAATATTTTTGAAAACGCATATGGTCCTCGAGATTCTTATGGAGCACATATAGATTGGGGATGTAAAAGAGTTGTAATGCAATACAACTTAAGTAGAAATAATTTTGGGGGATTTGGTGAAATCCTTGGTGAAAATGAGATGTGTGGATACAGATATAATATCAGTATTGGTGATGGAACTAGGACTGGTCAACATAAGGGATTAATCTTTTGGGTTTCTGATTTTGCAGGTTCAGATGATAGACGAAAAGCTTCAAAAAACAACTTCTTCTATAATAACACAATTTTTGTCCCAAGCATAAATTCAGTAAATAATAACCCAATGGATCACCTAGGTGTTTTATTTAGAGAAATGTCAGAAGAAACTTACGTTTATAATAATTTATTATATATCAGCAATCAAGCTAAAATCACATTTGATATTAGAAATGAAACAGAATATAATTACTTTAAAAACAATTTATATTTTGGTACAGTTGAAATTAGTCCGAGCTACGAATACAAGCACGATTCCAGTGATATATTTAATACTGATCCTCTATTAAGTAATGCAGGTGGATCAAATGCTGATGATTACAAACTTAAATCAGGTAGTCCAGCATTAAAAACAGGTATTTTAATAAACGGAAGCTCTAATTCAAAAAATTTCATTCAGAATAATGGTGGTAAAGATTATTTTGGAAATAATGTTTCAAATACGGAAAAACCTAACATAGGTGCTTACAATGGAAATTAGGAATTTACTTTTTGTTTCCATCTTTCTTCTTCTTATTTCATGTGAAGAAAATAACAATTTTTATTTTGACTCATTAAATGGAAACGATCAAAATCCAGGAACAATAAATTTACCTTTTAAATCTATAGAAAAAATTAAAGATGTAAAATTAAAAAGCAACAGTAATATTTATTTATCGAACGGTTCATTTTTTAAAGGCTCTATAAATCTTTTAAACAAAAAAAATATTTTAATAACAAATTACAACAGTGAAAACTTTAGCAAAAAACCTATTATTGATGCAAAAGGATACTTAGCTGGGATTTTAGTTGAAAATTCCTCAAATATTAATATCTCAAATATTCAAATTACTGCCAATGGTGGTAATGAAAGTTCAAATCCTCATAAGCTCATAAATCGCGATCTTAGAGCTGGTGTTTTGTACATTATTTCAGACTCTAATATTAGTAATAATTTTTCAATTGATAATGTACATATTAATAATATTTTCTATTATGATGAGGGGTTTAAAAGAAACAGTAATGAAGTTAGAACTCCAAATGGAAATGGAAGTTACGGATGGGGAATTAGAATTTTAAACTTAAGTGATTCTGGAAACCTAGAAAATATATCTATAAAAAACTCTTTAATTGAAAATATTTCACATTCGGGAATAAGAGTTAAAGGAAAGCTTGATAACAAATTTAAAAATGTTAAAATTTTTAATAATAGACTATTAAAGACAGGTGGTCCCGGAATGGTTTTCAATAGCACTTATAATCTACACGCTCATGAAAATGATATAAATTTTTCAGGATCACCAGACGATTCTAGAAAATGGGGAAGAGGAAGTGGTTTATGGACTTGGGGAAGTACACTTGGATTAATAGAAAAGAATACATTTCAAAATGCTAATGGACCAGCTGATTCGGCTGGTTGTCATATTGATTTTAATTGCAAAGATATTGTTGTACAATATAATTTGAGTAAAAATAATGCTGGTGGTTTTGTAGAAATTTTAGGTAATAATTATAATTGTTCATACAGGTATAATGTCAGTATTAATGATGGATATAGAACAAAAGGAGAAGGTAATAATTTTCAAGAGGGGAAATCATTTTGGTTAAGTGGTTTTGTAGGAAATGGGAATAAAAGACATGGACCATACAACAGTTATGTTTATAATAATACTGTTTACGTAAATAAAGATATTATTTCAAAGATTGCTGTAGATAAAAACTCAAAAGGCGTTTTAGTTGCCAATAATATTTTTTACTATGAGGGTGAAACAACCATGGTTTTAGGTGATCAATACAAGCCCGATACTGGAGGCAGTGGAAAAATTAAAAATGTTTTTTTTGAAAATAATTTATTTTTAAAGAATCATTGGCCAAAAGAAGTTCTAATTCAACCAAGGAAATCAATTATTGGTAATCCGTTATTTAAAAATATTGGTGGTGAAATGATCTCCGATTATTATCCCACAAATAATGATTTGATAAAAGATAAAGGAATCAATATTTCAAATATTATTAATGATAGTATTGGAATTAGAATCGGTTTGAAACTAGAAAAAGACATTCTTGGAAACCAAATAAAAAATATGCCTGATATAGGTGCAATTGAAATTAACTAAAAATGAATTTTGGTAAATTAAAAATGTATGTTGGTGGTGAGTTAATCGACTCGATTAATAAATCAGAAAAAACAATTCTTTGTCCAGCAAATAATGAACCTATTGCAGAATTATCGTGGGCAGATAAATTTGATGCGGAAAAGGCTTTAAATGCTGCTAAATCTGGTTTTCGAACCTGGTCTAAATTTAAACCTGAAGAAAGAAAAGGATGGATGAATAAATTTAAAGATGCTGTTGTTAAGAACGAAAAATTATTAAGAACTGCTATAATTTATGAAATGGGAAAAACATACGAGGGTTCAAAAGAAGATATTGATTCACTTGTAAGCAGCTTAGATTTTTATCCTGAAGCAATGGAAAAATATTTTTCGGATTCTAGTATTGATGACAGGGAAAAAACACATAATCATATTTTAAAAAATTATCCAGTTGGTGTAGTTGTTGCTTATTTAGCTTGGAATTTCCCACTTCTGAACTTAGCATTTAAAATAGGTCCTGCTTTAGCTTCTGGCTGTAGTATAATTATAAAACCCTCTGAAGAATCACCAGTTTCAGCATATTTAATTGGTAAAATATTAAAAGATATTGATTTTCCTGCTGGGGTGGTAAATATTATTTGTGGAGAACCGGAAATAGTTGCTACAACTTTATCAAAAAGTACGATTCCTCGATTAATTACCATGATAGGATCTACAAATACTGCTAAAAAAGTTTTTGCAGATTCTTCTTCAAGTATAAAAAGACTAAGCATGGAATTAGGTGGTAATGCTCCATTTATTGTTTTTGATGATGCTAACATAGAATCTGCAATTGATTTAGCAGTTGGAATTAAATTTGGAAACTCTGGGCAAATTTGTGTTGCAGCTAACAGATTTTTTATACATGAAAAAATTTATGATATATTTCTAAATAAATATCTAGAAAGAGTTAAAAATTTAAAACTTGGCTTTGGTCAAAATCAAAAACCCGATATGGGTCCTTTAATAACTTCAAAATCGAGAGAAAGAATTTTAGATTTAATTCACGATACTTTAAAAAACGGTGGAAAGCTTGAATATGGTGGTAAGATCCCTAAAAATCATCCAATTGGTAATTGGCTTGAGCCAACTGTAATTACTAATGTTACGGATAAAATGAGGATATTCAACGAAGAAATTTTTGGACCAGTTGCTGTATTAATGAAATTTAGCAACGATAATGAAGTGTTAAAACTTGCTAATAAAACTGATTATGGATTAGCTTCATATATTTTTACTAAAAGTAAGGAAAGAATTGATTTTTTCTCTGAAAATTTAGAATTTGGAGAAGTGCAAGTTAATGGAATTAAATACGCAATATACTTACCACATGGTGGAATTAAGGAAAGTGGAATTGGTCATGATTGCTCGTATTTAGCTCTAAATGATTATTTAACAAAAAAACGAATTAGCGTAGCTATTTAAAACAACTAAATTATTATTTATGGAATTATTTTTACCTTTTTTACTGCTAATATTTGCTAGTTTTTTTCAAGGAACTTTTGGATTAGGAATGAAATACATGAATCCTTTATCATGGGAGGCATGGTGGTTAGTTCATGTAACTATTGCAATGATTATTTTCCCAATGACTTGGGCATTAATTGTAATGCCTGAATTATTCGATATAATTAGTTCTTCACCAAGTGATGCTATTTTTTCTGCAATGTTATTAGGCTTCCTTTGGGGAATAGGGGGAATAATGTTTGGTGTTAGTGTTCCTTATATTGGGCTTTCTTTAACAATGGGTATTGTTATGGGACTTGCTGGATCAGCGGGAAGTTTAATTCCATTTTTTCAAATGGAGGATGCTTTATCTCAACCTGCTTTTCCTTTTGTGATAGGCGGAATATTAATATCGTTAGTTGGTGTATTTCTAACTGCAAAAGCGGGGATTGACAGGGATAAATTAAATAGCTCTGGTTCTAAAGGAAATAATATTACAAAAGGGATATTGATTGCAGTTACTTGTGGTCTTTTGTCTTCTCTTTTAAATGTTGGTTTTGCAAACGCTGCTCCAATAGCAGCAACAGCTGAAGAATTTGGAATCATTACCAGAAACTCAAGCTTAGCTGCATGGGTTGTTGTACTATGGGGAGCATTTTTAATGAATCTACTGTACTGCATTTACCTTTTGTTTAAAAATAAATCATGGTCATCTTTTTCATCTTTAAATTCATCTAAAGCTTACAGATGGTCTATTATAGCAGGTTTGTGTTGGTTTGCAGCACTTGGCGTTTATGGACAAGGAGCAGCATTACTAGGTGAAATAGGACCTGTAATAGGTTGGCCTATATTATTAGGGCTTTCTTTAATAATAAGTAATTTTTGGGCGTACAGAGCTGGAGAATGGAAAAATGCTAAAAAACCATTTACAACTTTAATGTATGGTCTTGTTGTTTTAATTGGGTCTGCAATAGTATTAGGACTAGGAAATTCAGTATAAATAAATTATTAAACTCTAGAATTAATAAAACGAGCTAGTTTAATTAAGTCCTTTTCATTCTTGAGTTTGATTTTATTTTTCTTTCGAAAAGACTTATATGAAGATTCATCAAAAAAACCTAATTGTAAGATTTTCTTGTGATTTTGTAAAAGTTTAGTGTATTTACCTCGAAAATATATTAAATAAACACTATCATCAATCCACTCAGGATTTGTAGTTTTACCATAACCTGAATCTGCAACTGTTCTTCCAGCTTCAATTGGTTTTTTAAGTCTTTTTCTTGGATAGAAATATAAACTAAGATGTTCAAGTGCGATACATTTTCTTAAAATTCCATAATCACCCAAACTTTCATTTTCAAATTCATAGATACCATATTCATTATTTCCAATTTTAACATAATTATTTTCATCAATAACAACTTCGAAAATCTGACCACTTTTATTCAGAGTTTGAAATTTTTGAGCGTAAGCATCAATTCTTAGTTTTCCATTAAAAGTTTTGGCTGAATCAAGTACTACAGTTCCATTTTCAAATCCTTCATTCAAATAAGGTGAGCCTTGAATATTAACATCATACAAACTTAGTTTTTGTAACCAGGTATGGTTTGTAGCATTAAATCTATCCATAACTGGTTCCTGAGAAAAAACTTGATTAAAAGTTAAATTTACTATTAGGGCTAAAAAATATATTTTAAATTTATTTAACATTAATTAAATTTATTAAAACTTTACATAACAACATATTATGAAAAAATATATTTTAGAATTGATTGGAACATTTTTTATAGTTTTTACAGTTGGATTAGGATCGAATCCTCTAGCAGTTGGTTTTGCATATATTTCCATGATATATATAGGTTTTAATATTTCAGGAGCACATTACAATCCAGTTGTATCTATTGTCATGTTTTTAAAGAAAAAAATAGATACAAAAAATCTTATTTTATATATATTATTTCAAATATTAGGTT
>JBELHE010000076.1:0-7193 GCA_042091575.1 Cryomorphaceae bacterium | reverse complement strand
CTTCATAGTGAAATATTGGAATTTTTTTCTTTTTAGCTGCTATAGCAGACAGGCAACTATTAGTGTCACCTAAAATTAAAATTGCATCTGGCTGTAAATCGTCTAATACGGAATCTATTTTAATTAAAATATTTCCAATTGTTTTAGAAGGACTTTCAGATGCTGCTTCTAGAAATATATCTGGTTTTGAAATTTTTAAATCCTTGAAAAAAACCTCATTTAGATTATAATCATAGTTTTGACCTGTATGAACTAAAGTGTGATCAATAGATTTTGATTTATTGAGCCTATTAATTATACTCGATAAACGAATAATTTCAGGTCTAGTTCCAACTACAGTTAATAGTTTAATTTTTTTAGCACTCATAATTTATAATAAAATTAAACATTTTCTAAATAGGTATCAGAAGTCTCTTCTTCATAATGCTCATTTATCCAAAAAATTGTAATTAGATCTTCATTCCCAATATTTTGGATATTATGAGTATGCCAGACAGGAATATCAATATAACTTGGCTGAGAACCGTCTAGTTTAAATTCAAACTTTTTTTTAGAAAGAATTTCTCTTAACTCAATTTTTGCTTTTCCTTTGATCACAGAAAATCTCTCTATTTTTCTTGTGTGAAAATGGTTACCTCTAATTTCATCCTTTCTAGTTATTGAAAATGAAGTTTGACCTTGTGAAAAAGTACGAGATAATTCAGAAAAACTACCTCTTTGGTCAGTAAACTCTTGATGTTGTACAGGGAAAAAACTATCAAGATCAATATGAGATCTAAATGTATTAAAAAGACATAAATCGAAGTGTGAGTTAAGACTAGGTATTTGCCCATTATTACAATATAAATCATTAAACCTGTTTAACTTGATTAGTATATCGCTTACATTATAATTATGAATTAAATTTTTATTGAAATTTACCTGATTGTCAGTATTTAATATTGTCACTATTTCATCAATAAAATCTCCAACATATATTAAAGAGACCTCTTTGTCAACATCTATAATTGGATTTTTTTTATCAATTATCATTGATGAAAAAGTCGAAATGAACGAGTTATAATTTGGTTTGCAGAATGGACCAAAAATGTTGGGAGCAATAATACCAAAAAACTTAAAACCTAAAGAACTTGAATGTTCTTCAAATTTTAGCCTTGCATTTTTTTTAGCTTTACCATAAAGTGTACCTGAATCTTCTTGAGTGGAAGATGTAAATAATAACTTTCCTTTAAATTTAATTTTTATAAGTGCTGATAATAGCAATTCATTCACCAAATTGTTTTTCCTGTAGACTTCATCATCATTAATATCCCTATTAACACCAGCAAAATGAAATATAATATCATTGGGTGAGATCTTGTTAATTAAATTATTTGATTTGAAGTCAGCTTTCGTCAGAAAACTAATCTCATATTCTTCTTTTAGACATTTTAATTTTCTAATTAAATGCTTACCTAAAAACCCGTTATATCCAGAAATTAATATTTTCAAGAGAAAAAGTTAATTATTTATTTCTTTTTTTATTTGAGGTAAGGCCATTAGTAAATTCTTCATATCCTTAACACTCAGTAGATTTGTATTGTTTGAATTATACTCATCTATAGAAGATTTAATTATACCCTCAGAAAAATATTGATCATAGTTCAAGTCCCTTCCATCAGGTGAAATTTTAAAGTATTTATCTTGATCTTCAGCTTTAATCATTTCTTCTTTTGTAACTAACGTTTCATACATTTTCTCGCCATGTCTAATGCCAATTTCCTTAATTGATGACTTTGACTTATATATTTGTATTAAAGCTTCAGCTAAAACAGAAACAGTTGCTGCAGGGGCTTTTTGAACAAATAAGTCTCCTTGGTCACCATTTTTAAAGGCATGTAAAACAAGTTCTACCGCATGGTCTAGTGTCATCATAAATCTCGTCATTTGGGGATCAGTTATTGTTATTGGTTTACCAGCTTTAATTTGTTCAATGAAAAGTGGAATAACAGAACCTCTAGACCCCATTACATTACCATATCTAGTTCCAATAATTTTAGTTCTGCTACTATTCCTTGATTTAGCTACAAAAACCTTTTCCATCATAGCCTTTGAGATACCCATTGCATTAATTGGGTATACAGCCTTATCTGTACTTAAACAAATAATTTTTTCAACTTTATTCTTTATTGCTGAGTTTAAGACATTCTCAGTACCAATTATATTTGTTTTTACTGCCTCAATAGGAAAAAATTCGCATGATGGAACCTGCTTTAAAGCAGCAGCATGAAAAACATAATCTGAATTAGACATTGCACTCTCAATACTTAAAGTATCTCTTACATCACCTACAAAAAATTTAATTTTTTTTGAGTTATACAACCTTCTCATGTCATCTTGTTTCTTTTCATCTCTAGAAAAAATCCTAATTTCTTTTATATCAGACTGAAGAAAACGATTAAGAACAGCATTACCAAATGAACCAGTACCTCCGGTGATTAATAAAGTTTTATTTTTAAACATTATAAGAAATATATTTTACAAAAGTATCAATTTTATTTTCATTAAAATCTAATGCCACATTTACTCTAAAAAAATTAGATTTTTTACTAATTTTTAATTTATTGACTAATGAACTTAGAGGTTTGTTTAAAATCATTAATTATATCAAATAATTTTTTAGAAACATCAATCCATGAAACTGCATCAATCATTGATTTATTAATATTTTTCAAAGCAATGAAATCAAATTCATAATTATTAAGAATTATTTTTTTTGTTTTAAAATTCTTAATCATTTCATTATGAGAAGGAATATTACTTAATATAATGTTTTTAGATAATAATAGTGCCTCAAGAGCTGCATTTGATGAGTTCTCAATTTGAGAGGCTGAAATATAATATTCTGCATTATATAATAGGTTAAAGAGATCTTCTCTTGGAAGATTTGGTTGAACCTCTACAAACTTGTCTTTTAAAATAGATTTTGGAAGATTATTAATTGGACCAACAATAATAAACTTTTCTAAATCATTGCTTTCTCTGATCTGATGAAATAATTTAAGGGCAATTTTAATTTTTTTATACTTATATGTACCAATAGTAATAGCATACTTAGTTAATATTTCTCTATTCTCACTTAAAACATCTTTTATAAGAGAAATATCATATCCATTAGGTAAAACATCATAATAACACTTTAAATTCCTTTTAATTACTTCACCTTTTAATAAATTGACAGAAAACTCAGATTCTCCAGTAGCTATATCTGTGAACTTAATAGATTCAAGTATACGTTTTTTTAAAATTAACATTTTAACTCGAGTTTTTAAAGGCAGTGAGACTTTACCTGTTTTAAGAGTTAAGGCATTACTAATATGAAACCAGTTAATTTTTGCAATATTATTAAATACTGGAATACCGTAAGAAAAATAGATATCAGGTTTTCCAATTTCATCAATTATTTTAGGAATGTAATACCCATCTGAGAATAATCGTTTGATTTTATTATCAGAGACAAAAAAATATTTATTTTTTTTATTATACTTAGATATTTCGTTTTTAATTCGATAGTTTATAATAAAATATGCACCCATATTATTATCAAACCATTTTACTGTTTCAATAGTTCTAATTAAACCACCTCCAACACATGAAGAGGAAAAATTGAAAAGCCAGACCATTTTGTTTTTCATTATAAAATATTCAAGTGAACAAAACTTTAAACAAAAGATAAATTGATTTAATTTTTATATCATTTCGGCCAAAAATTATAGAATATAAAAGACTTCTTAAAGAATCTTTCTTTAAAGATTGTGTATCATATTTATATTTATTGTCTATGTAATAAAGTCTTGAAATAAGTGTCTTTTTTCCAAAATAATTTAGGTGTTTTTTAAACTCATCAGTAGCTGCTTTTGTTGAAGTTGTCATGTTTCTATTTGATAAGTTTGATTCATGAATAATATTTTTACCTAATACTTCATTAAGAAAAATAAATTTATCTGTCTTTGTAGATATTTTTAGCCATGTGTGATAATCAACACTCCTGTTGATCTCTCTTGTCTCATTAATCCCACCAATGTCTATCAAAATTGATTTTTTTGTGACAACGCTTGAATTCACAATTGGATTTCCATTCAACAGCAAGTCTTTCGTTACAGAATACCCTAATTTAGGATTAATAAAACTTGATTTTTTAATTATTTCTTCTGAATTTAAAAAAATCTCTGTTTCATGATATATTAAATCAAATTTATTTAAGTACGGTACGCAAAAATTTAATTTATTACTATACCAAATATCGTCTGAATCAATAAATGCTATTATCTCACCTTTAGCAACCTCTAAACCTTTATTTCTTGAATAGCCAATAAGTCCGTTATTATTAACAAATAGTATATTAATTTGATTGATTTTTTTATAATCCTCCAGTATTTCTTTGGTATTATCTGTAGAATTATTATCAATTATTATTAACTCCCAATTTGTATATGTTTGTGCTATAATTGAATCAATTGATTTGTTTATAAATCTTCCGTGATTAAATGAAGGCATAATTATAGAAACTAATGGTAGATTTTTACTTACCATTATCGATTTTCCAGTCATAATAAAAACTATCTAAAGGGAGGTTAATAGATTCTTCAGGATCATGTTCTATATCTGCAACGTTCATCAAGAGATTCATCTCTTTAGATAACCCTTGAAAAGCTACATGTATTTTAGGGGGAATTGTTAAACGTTTATAGTTTGACTCTCCAATTATAAATGATTCTTGTTCTGGATTATCAATACCAGACACTCTACAATCCATTAATACTACTCTAATATTTCCACAAGTAACTATTAGATTTAATGTCATCAACTTATGTTGTTTCCAACCTTTGATTTCTCCATATTCTATTTTAGAGAAATATGCTTCTCCAAAATCTTTAAAACCATTGTCGCTTTTCTTTATTGCGTGAAGAACATCACCTTTTGGATGATGAATTTTACTCAAATTACTAAGCAAGACATCATTCATAATTTTAATAGTTTATTTTTTTCTCAAAGAAACTTATTTGATCAAAAGTTTCTGATAAAATTGAGTTTTTATTATTGTAAAAACATGAATACCATTGGCCAACCAAGTCAATAGTGTTTTTGTAATTTAATGAAGGTGCCCATTTTAAATAGAATTGAGCTTTATCACAATTTAATTTTAGAAGTTGTGCTTCGTTGAATGGAAGCTCATCAGTAATTTTGTAGTATTCACTTTCTTTTGATTGCCACGATTTATAGAGATCTTGAATTAAACTCAACACAGGTTTATTTAGATCTGCTGTTGGGCCAAAATTAAAAGCCTCTCCATTTATTTTTAAATTCTCCTTTAGCTTAATGGCTAATAATAAATATCCTGAAAGAGGCTCAAGGACGTGTTGCCATGGTCTAGTTGCTTTTGGACTTCTAATATTTACACTTTCTCCTTTACTCCAAGAACGTAGACAATCAGGAATAATCCTATCCTTTGCCCAGTCACCACCACCAATAACATTACCAGCTCTTGCAACGCCAATTCTGATATTTTTCTTTTTAATTAAAAAAGATTCAAAAAAACTTCTAAAAATAATCTCTGTAGCTGCCTTTGAACCACTATAAATATCTTTGCCACCTAATTTATCAGTTTCTTTATAACCCCATGGCCATTCAACATTATCATAGGATTTGTCACTTGTTACTAAAACTACAACCAAATCTTTATTATAATCTCTAAGACTTTCTAATAAATTAGTAGTTCCTATAGTATTTGACATTATAGTTTCTATGGGATTCTCATATGAAACTGAAACAAGAGCTTGAGCAGCTAAATGAAAAATGTAATCTGGTTCTTCTTGTTTTATAACATCTCTAATTTTTTCAAGAGAAATAAGATCAAACTGATAGTGTTTAATTTTTTTCTCTAGTTCTAAACTTTCAAATAAAGATGGATTAGTAGGAATATCTTTTGAAACACCTATTACATCTGCCCCTATCTTTATTAGCCAAGTTGAAAGCCAACTTCCTTTAAAACCTGTATGTCCAGTAATTAATACTTTTTTATTTTTAAATTGTTTTACAAACATTATTTATTTTTTAGCCAGATATCATCTCCATTTTTATATAATTCATTCAGAAGATTTTTCTCTCTTATATTATCCATACATTGCCAAAAGCCATTATGTTTAAATGCTCTCATTTCCCCTATTTTTGCAATCTCCTGTAATGCTCCAAACTCTAAATCGCAATGTTGTGAATCCTCTAAATAGTTAAATAGTTTTCGATTAAACACAAAAAAACCACCATTTATGTACCCTTTTTTCATTTGAGGTTTTTCCTCAAAAGATGACACAATATCTTCTTCTATAGACAGTTCTCCAAATCTTGAAGGTGGTCTAACAGCAGATACAGTAGCAATTTTCTTATGACTTAAATGATGCTTTAAGAGTTGATTCAAGTTAATACTAGATACACCATCACCATATGTTAAAAAAAAGTCATCTCCTTTAATATAGCTTTCTAATTTTTTGATTCTCCCGCCTTTTAGGGTTTCTTCTCCAGTATCTACAAAACTTATTTCCCAGTCACTATCTATTATTGTTTTATGATAGACTGGACTTTCTGAGGGATCCATTTTTAAAGTAAAATCACTTTGATTAATCCTTGCATTATAAAAGAAGTCTTTAATCATATGACCTTTATATCCAAGAGCAAGAACAAACTTTTTGAAACCATAATTACTGTAAGATTTCATAATATGCCAAAGAATAGGTTTACTTCCAATTTCAACCATAGGTTTTGGCTTTAGCAAGGTCTCTTCACTTAAACGACTGCCTTTTCCACCACATAAAATAATTACTTCCATTTATTTTTTTTTATAATTTATATTAAATTCTTTAAAAACATGTTCATTTGTCTTCTTTTATACCTTTATAATATTAATTTTCTCTAATAATTTATTCCATCTATATAAATCCTCTGATTGATAAAAGTAATCCTTATTTGGTCCATTAGAGTTGATGGAAGAAAGAGCCTTAATTATATCTTCAGTTGTATTAACAAAACTTGCTGATTCTTCATCTTTAAGTGCACTTCTATTTAACCTTGCTTTACTTTTAACAATAATAGTTTTAAGACCACTCATAAATGACTCAATGCAAACTGTTGAAGCATCAGAACATATAATTGTATCAAAG
>JBELHE010000075.1:0-7209 GCA_042091575.1 Cryomorphaceae bacterium | reverse complement strand
GCTTACAGTCAAAATATTAAAAATGCTTCTCAATACATAAATGCTATTGAAAAAAATAAACTTGCAGTTTTAAGAGGATATGCTGTGACAAGTGAGCAAAAAATAATAAGGGATATAATAAATAATTTGATGTGTAATTATTATGTAGATCTTAATAAAATTGCTCATAAAAATAGTATTAATGTTAATGAACTTTATAATTTAATTGATTTCTCACCTGATAATTTTATAGATTTTATTGGAGATGGAATTTTAGATATTGAATCAGGAATAATTAATGTATATGAAAAGGGGAGATTATTTACAAGAAATATCGCAATGAGATTTGATCCACTGATTAAAAAAAATATTGGAACATATTCAAAAACTATATAATGAAAGGTTTTTTAATGATAAATCTAGGTTCACCAGATAGTACATCAATACCAGATGTAAAAAGATATTTGGATGAATTTTTAATGGATAAAAGAGTTATTGGAAAAAGCTATTGGTTCAGATGGTTTTTAGTTAAAGTAATAATTTTAAATACTAGACCAAGAAAATCTGCAAAAGCTTATAAAAAAATATGGTGGAAAGAAGGTTCTCCATTAATTGTTTTGTCAAAAAGACTTTTTAATAAAGTAAAAAAGCTTGTCAAAATTCCAGTTGCTCTTGCTATGAGATATGGTTCAATAAGTATAATTAACGGTCTTAAAGAGTTAGATGATATGGGGGTTAACGAAGTTGTTGCATTACCGTTATATCCTCACTATGCTATGTCTTCATATGAAACAGTTGTTGAAAAGGTGAAAAAAGAAGTGAGATTAAAATTCCCTAATATCAAATTAAAAATAATTGATCCATTTTACAATAATAAAAGCTATATCAAGCTATTGAGTAATAAAATCAAAGAAACTCTAAAAAAAGTGAAATATGATCATATTCTGTTTTCTTACCACGGAATTCCTGTAAGTCACTTGAAAATTTCTGATCCAACAAACAAACATTGCTATAAAGTTGAAAACTGTTGTTCAGTAAACTCTGATGCGCATAAAACGTGTTATAAACACCAAGTTTTAGAAACAACTGAGCTTGTTGTCAAAGAATTAAAAATTGATCAATTGAAATATAGTAATGCTTTTCAGTCTAGACTTCCCAACGAAGCTTGGTTAAAACCATATACTGATAATGAATTAGTAAGATTAGCAAAAAATGGTATTAAGAATTTAGTAATTGTAACTCCTGCATTTGTAACTGACTGTCTTGAAACACTTGAAGAAATTGCAATGGAAGGTAAAGAAGAGTTCTTAGATGCTGGCGGAAAAAATTATTATTATGTTCCTTGCCTTAATGATGATAAAGATTGGTCAAAACTAATTGCAAGTTGGGCAAAATGAAACCATGAACTACTTAGTACTTAAAACAATTCACCTAATTGCAGTAGTTTGCTGGTTTGCTGGATTATTTTATATGGGAAGACTTTTCATCTACCACAAAGAAGCTGAAAAAAAAAATGATATAGAAAAAAAAATTTTGCAAGATCAATATATGCTAATGTCTAATCGGTTGATGTATATAATAACATGGCCTTCTACTTTAGTTACTTCTTTTTTTGGATTTTATATGCTTTATCAAAACACAATACTTTTAGAGCTTAATTGGATGAAAGTGAAACTAATTTTAGTAACTGTTTTATTACTTTATACAATCACAATTCAAATATTTTTAAAACAACTTAATAATGGAAATATAAGATTAAGTGAAATTGGATTAAGGATATGGAATGAAGTTGCTACATTACTATTAATTTCAATAATTTCATTAGCTATATTAAAATCTTCAATATCATGGATTAATGCTATTCTCACTTTCATTGTTATAGCAATTGTTTTAATGCTTTTAATTAGAGTTTACAGAAGGCTGATTAAAAAACCATCATAGTACGTTTAAGAAATAATATAAAAAGCAATTAATAAATAAATTAAAGATTGAATATATCTTAAATTTTTACTGTTTATCAATTTATTTAGCTTAGGTCGAAATATCTCAGACGATATAGAAATCAAGACAAAGACAGTAGTAGAAATTATCCAAAAAATTAGACCCAAGGTTAAAAACTGTAATTTAATGTTCATTGTGTCATGAAAAATAAATCCTGGTAAAAATGCTATAAAAAATATACTAACCTTTGGATTTAAAACATTCATCAAAAATCCAGTAATGAAATTATTTTTGGATATATTCTTTTTTTTTTTAACATTATTCTTTTTGAGAATAGATAATAATGATAGTATTAAAAAATAAAAAAATCCAAAATATTTAATAATATTATAGTAAAGATCGTTCGAATTTAAAATAGCCGATATACCAAAAACTACTAGCATAGTATGAAAAAGTAATCCAGAGGTTAACCCCAATGATAATTCAATTGCTTCTCTTTTCCCATCAGAGATACTTTTTAAAAAAACATACATAATATCTGGGCCTGGACTTAGTGTTAATAGACTTACGGAAAATATAAAAAACAAAAGAGTGTCTAATTGCATAATTTTTGTTTTAAGCTATGAATATTTTAAATGATTATATAATTTTACAAAGAACAGATGAGAAATATTGACAAACTTTTAGTAGAAATATCAAAAACAAGACATAATTTACTTAACCATTCCATATACAGTAAACTTAATAATGTTGAGTCAATTTCAAAATTTATGGAAATTCATGTTTTTGCAGTTTGGGACTTTATGTCACTCACAAAATCTTTACAAAAGAATTTAACATGTGTAGAAATACCCTGGTATCCCACAAAGGACAGAGTTTCTAGAAGATTAATAAATGAAATTGTTTTGGGTGAAGAAAGTGATATTGACCAAAATAATAACCCTACAAGTCATTTTGAGCTTTACTTAGAGTCAATGAAAAAGATAGGATCTAATACTAATAAAATTAATGATTTTATAAATGAAATTATAAAAACTAATTCTCATAAAAATGCAATTGAAAAATGTTCAATTCCTAAAGGAATTAGTGATTTTTTAAATTTTACATTTGAAACTATAGAATCAAATAAACCTCACATAATTGCAAGTGTTTTTACTTTTGGAAGAGAAGATTTGATTCCGGATATGTTTATTAATATTGTTAAGACTTTAAATGAGAAAAATGAAACAAAGATTGGGGATCTTTTATATTATTTAGAAAGACACATTGAGATGGATGGAGATGAACATGGACCAATGGCTCTTCAGATGATTTCTGAACTCTGTAAAGAAGATGAAAATAAATGGAAGGAAGCTACAATAATGTCAAAAAAAGCTCTAGAAATGAGAATTAAATTATGGGATTATATTGAAATGAACTTAAACTAGAACATCACTTACACTACTTACACTTAAATATTTTACTTTTATCAGTCTAGACAACAATTTATCAAGGTAGTTCGAGCTTATAGGCCCCCAACCCTCATTATCTATTCCATGTAATGTTAAGATAAGCCATCCACCTTTGGAATTTAAAAATTGATTTACTGATTTTTCTATAAAATCATCACACAGATTTGGGCCATATCCCCAAGTTCCAAGTCTTAAATTGGTTTTTTTAAGTGGAATTTTATTAGAGAATTTATTTTTAAGAACTACCCCCCCTCTTACTCTAACTGCTCTTACTTTTTTTAAAAGATAATCGTCAATTTCGCTATTAGAAGAATTATATGGATAGTTAAAAATAGAATTAGATTCTGAGAAATCATCTAGATTATTACTAAAGTAATCTAAACACTTGTCTATGTTATACTTAGCTTTTGCTATTGGTATTTTTGTTAAATTTAAATGTTCCCATGAATGAGGCATAATTTCATGACCTCTAGATTTAAGGTTGTTCCAGTCATAAAAATCCCCGAGTAGTTTACTAGGCATCCATTTAGGATCTCTGTTAAAAGATTTTAAATGTCCTGAAGCTATTATATTAATACTGGCTTTAAGACCATAATTCTCAAAAATTTCTGCGGTCTTATATGAGGATTTTTTAAAACCATCATCAAAACTTAAAGTTAAAAGATGAGAATAATTGTTTTTTATTAAATTTAAATTTAGACCAACGGAAGCTAAGGATGATAATTTTAAAAAACTTCTTCTAATCATTTAAAAAAAAGATTGGATCTATAATTAATATACAAATATTATAAATAAGCTTAAATTATTTTATATTTGACGACTTTAATTTCCAAAAATGAAAAATATAATAATTTATATTTTACTAATTTTTTTTAGCCATAATTCCTTTGCTTTTCAAAAATTATTTCAGACAGACGAAAAAGCTAAAAAGTTTGGAAAAACAATTACTGAAAAGGATTTAAAAAAACATCTGTTCATTTATGCTTCTGATGAATTTGAAGGTAGAGATACAGGTGCTAAAGGTCAAAAATTGGCAGTTAACTATTTAGTTAATTTTTATAAAGAAATAGGTATAAAAGCTGGTAATACTAATGGTTCTTATGTACAAGAAATGACTTTAGATATACGTAGAGATAATGTAGGTAAAGTTGAAACAGAGAATGTGTTAGCAATAATCGAGGGGAATGAGAAGCCAAATGAATTTGTTGTTCTTACTGCTCATTTGGATCATGTAGGTAAAAAAGGAAATGTCATTTATAACGGTGCTGATGATGATGGATCTGGAACTGTTGCTCTATTAGAAATTGCTGAAGCTTTTAAAAAAGCCGTAGAAAAAGGAAGAGGTCCTAAAAGATCCATTGTTTTTTTACATGTTACTGGGGAAGAAAAAGGTTTATTAGGATCAAAATATTATTCTGAAAATCCAATATATCCTCTAGAGAATACAGTAGTTAACTTGAATGTTGATATGATTGGTAGAATTGATCCAACTAGGGAAAAGAAAAACAGAGAATATGTTTATATAATAGGTTCAGATCATGATAGTCAAGATCTTCATAATTTGTCTGAGCAAACAAATGCAGAAACAATTAATATTGAACTTGATTATAGGTTTAATGACACTGATGACCCAAATAGATTTTATTATAGAAGTGATCATTATAATTTTGCAAAAAATGGGATTCCTATTATATTTTATTTTACTGGAACTCATGAAGATTATCACCAGCCAACTGATACACCTGACAAAATTGAATATGATTTACTAGAACTTAGAACACAACTTATTTTCTATACAGCATGGAATATAGCTAACAGAGATAAAAGAATAATCGTTGATCCTAAACCAGAAAAAAAAGTTTATAATATTAAGAAAGACGATATGAATTCTTATTTAGGAACTTACAGTGCTAAAAACTTTCCTCTCAAATTTATTTTTAAAAACAATAATGGAAATTTAAATATTGATATTGCTGGACAAGGTTCATTTGACTTAGAGGCGGTTGAAAGACATCAGTTTAAACTTCAGGAGGCAAGTGTAGAATTAGAGTTTAGTCCTTCGGAAAACAAATTAAGGTTTAAGCAAGGTCCTTATGAAGTATTCTTGACGAAAGAATAATTAATTTTTATAATCTTTATTTATGGTTGTTTTATTAGCTCCTAAATTCTCTTTTATCATATTTAACTTTTTGTATAAATTTGATTTGATATCTGGGTAAATATCCGCTAAATCATTTGTCTCGCTTACATCATCTTTTAAATTATAAAGTTCTAGCCTATTATCTTCATAGAATTCGATAAGTTTCCAATCTGAACTTCTCAAGGCAGAGCCAGGTTTCCACAAACTACCGTGATAATGAGGAAAATGCCAAAATATAAATTCTCGTTCAATTTCTTTATTAATAAATAAATTAGAAAGGTCAATACCATCAATATTTTTATTACTGCTGTTTAGATTTAATACATTAATAATAGTTGGAAAAAGATCATAAGAAACAACTGGTTCTGAAATTACTTCTTTATGATTTTGATTAGGTAGTTTAATTAGCTGGGGTATTCTAATTCCACCTTCATATAACCAACCTTTACCAGCTCTCAATGGAAAAACAGATGTAGGTGCTACTTTTCTTTGAGTTGATAGCCCTCCATTGTCAGATGTAAAAACAATTAAAGTATTATCATAAAGGTTGTTTTTCTTTAAGAATTTAATAATTCTTCCAATATTATGATCGGTTGAATGAACCATTGATGCATACTTTGGATTTCTTTGATTTAGTAAGGTAATAGCATCACCTTCCTTTACTGTAACAGGATTAATATTGTCATAAGATTTTAATTTATTATTGTAATAGTCAATAAATTCTTTATTTTCCTGAATGGGTGTATGAACATTATAAAAAGATAAAAAAGCAGCAAACGGTTTATTAATATCTCTATTCTTAATTAAATCAATTGTTTCTAAAGTAAGTCTGTCAGTTAAATATTCACCTTTTGGACCATCACTTAATCTCGGGTTTTTATATGGTGAATAATATCCTCCCATTGGACTACCTTTCTCAAATCCACCAATATTAACATCGAATCCTTGGTCTTCAGGATAATGCCCCTCACTTCCAAGATGCCATTTACCAGAATAAAACGTGGAATAATCATTATCTTTTAAAACCTCAGCAATTGTAACTTCAGTTAATGGTAATTCATTTCTGTCAACAGGACCTAATAATTGTCTATTTTTTGGATCAACACCAGGAATCCAGTCAGTTATATTAACACTAACAGGATGTTTACCAGTCATAATTGACGCTCTTGTAGGTGAACAAACTGAACTAGCAGCATAGGCATTATCAAATAGCATGCTTGACTCACTAAGATTATCAATATGAACTGTCTCATAAAAATCGGAATTATTGTAAGAAACATCAGTCCAACCTAGATCATCAACTAGAATGAATAATAAATTATGTTTACTATTTTTATTTGAACAAGAATAAAAAAGTAATAAAATAAAAATAAAAGTTATATTTTTCATTGATCATTAAATATACAAATTGATAATGTAATAAATTTAGTTACTGACCAATCACATCCACTGATAATTCAATAATTTGAATTCCATTGGTAATTAAATTAAATTCAATTGGATTACAACAAACTTCACAATCTTCAATAAAACTTTGGTTGTCTGTTGACGTATCAAACAATCTAGATTGATTTTCCCAGCAATATGGACAAATAAAATTCTTTTCTAACATAATAGTAAAAACCCCTCATTTTTTGAGGGGTTTTGGGTGGAAGACCGGTCTCGAACCGGCGACCTCCTGAACCACAATCAGGCGCT
>JBELHE010000074.1:0-7429 GCA_042091575.1 Cryomorphaceae bacterium | reverse complement strand
AAATAGCATTAGCAATTCCTAGATTTCCCTCAGAATTTTCAAAATCTATTGGATTTATTTTGTGAGGCATGGCTGAGGATCCAACCTCATTTTTATTTATTTTTTGTTTAAAATAGTCCATAGAAATATAAGTCCATATATCTCTATTAAAATCAATTATAATGGTATTAATTCTTTTCAAACAATCTAATAAAGAGGCTAAATGATCATAATGTTCAATCTGTGTAGTCGGATAAGAATGATGAAGTCCTAAGTTATTAATTAGAGAAGTAGAGAACTCTTTCCAATCAATTTTTGGAAAGGCTACATGGTGAGCATTAAAATTTCCTGTAGCACCTCCAAACTTAGCAGCAATTGGAATTGTATCTAAAAACTTTAATTGTTCATTTATTCTTTCTTGGAAGACTTCAATTTCTTTACCTAATCTTGTAGGTGAAGCGGGCTGTCCATGAGTTCTCGCGAGCATTGCAATTTTAGAGTATTCTATACTTTTTTCTTGTAATAAGTTAACCAGATCAGTAAGGTTTGGTTTATAAACTTTTTCCAGAGCTTCTTTAATAGAAAGAGGAATGGCAGTATTGTTTATATCTTGAGACGTTAAACCAAAATGGATATATTCAGAAAACTCTTCTAGGTGTAATAATTTAAACTTTTTCTTTATAAAATATTCTACTGCTTTTACATCATGATTTGTTGTGTTTTCGATCTCTTTTACTTCAATAGCATCATTATCATTAAACTTTTTATATATGTCTCTTACAGATTTATTAATTTTTGGATTCCAATTTTTTAACTGAGGTAAATTAATCTCAGTAAGTGATATAAAATATTCAATTTCAACTAAAACCCTGTACTTTATGAGCGCCTTTTCAGAGAAGAATTCAGATAATTTTTCTGTTTTTAAAGTGTACCTGCCATCGATTGGCGAAATTGCATTTAGCGATTTAATAGACATAAATTGACACACAAAGATAATTATTTTCTGTTCAGAAGTTTATATTCTTCATAACATTGACTAATCGCCTCCAATATTTGTAAATCGTTAGCTGATAGAATGAAATTTTCAGAATAGCTACAGTTTCTTAGGATTTCATTTATATCAATCTTCTCAACCTGAAGTAGTTCAACTAAGGTTTCCCTATCAAACTTTTCACTTAATAATTCTCTAATTCTAAAGTCATCTTTAATCAATTTTAATTTTTTAAACTGTTTAGTTTTTTTTCCAAAAAGATTGTAGAGAAAATCAAGTGGATTAAATATAGCTCCAAAAACTTTGGAAATAGCACCTGGGTTTTTTGATCCACCCTCATAACCCTTAGATGGTAAACCAGGTATACTATATCTGTAGGATTTGCTTATTGGGACATTTTTAGCATCGATTTCGAGGTATCCAGTTAACTGATAAGGTGAAATAATAACTTCTTCTAATGCATAAGCAAGCTCTGTTAATCTTATTTTTGAGCTTTGAAACTTTATTAAATCATTCGTAACTCTTATTTTGATAGATTTAAATCCAAGATATGAAAAATATAAGGTGTCGTTAACCTCAGCATCAATTTCAAAAAGACCTTTACTGTCTGTTATAACCCCAATCACTTTATTTAAATTAATAACATGAACATTTGGTATTGGCTTTGAATCTGCATCATTTTCAATAATCCCAATAACTTTTTCTTGAGAATAAATATTTAAAGATGATAATAAAATTATCAGGTATATTAATTGATTTAATTTCACTACAGTAAACATACATTAATTTAAATTTTTCCTAAAAATTTCAATCATAAACTTTTCTTAAAAAATTTTTTAATTTATTGATTGCGATTGCTCTGTGGCTAATTTTGTTTTTTTGTTTTGAACTCATTTCTCCAAATGTTTTACTGTAATTTTCAGGCTTAAAAATAGTATCATATCCAAATCCTCCATTTCCAATTTTATGTCGTGTGATTTCCCCGTAAATTATTCCTTCAAATAAATTTAATTTACCACTATAGATTAAGGAAATGACAGTCTTAAATCTTGCATTTCTAAGATCAATTCCTTTTAAATCATTTAAAACTTTATTTAAATTCTTTTTTGAATCTTTTTCAGGACCAGCATATCTGGCAGATTTAACACCAGGTAAATCATTAAGTGCAGTGATTTCAAGACCAGTATCATCAGCAAAAACATTTAATTTAAATTTTTTATAAATAAAATTAGCCTTGAAAGTTGAATTCCCCTCAATTGTATTTTTATTTTCAGGTATTTCCTCATAAAAGTTTAAGTCATTTAAGCTAATAATTGTAAAATTATTTGGAAGTATTTTTCTTACTTCGTTAACTTTATTTTCATTATGACTGGCAAAAACTAATTCCATAGTATTTTAATGTTTAAATTGTAAAGTTATAAAAAGTCAATTTTGAATTATCCTTATGTTGTTGAAGTTGTAATACCACTCCCAATTGATAAGACCTTTGATTATTTGGTCTCAAAAGCTGAATATGAAATAATACAAGTAGGGTGTAGGGTAGTTGTTAATTTTGGAAGTAAAAAGCTATATACAGCGATAGTCATAAATAAATCTAAAAATATTAATATTGAATATAGTCTAAAAGAAATAAAATTTATAATTGATGATATACCATGTGTAAGTCAAAGTCAAATTAATTTTTTTAAATGGATTAGTGAATATTACATGTGTCCGATTGGAAATGTTTTTGATGCAGCACTTCCAAAGTCATTATTAATTAGAAGTGAAACAGTACTTAGAGTTAAAAACAATAGAATTGATAATAATATATCTAAAAAATCAATTGAAATTCTTAAAGCTGTGGATGAATGTAAAGAAATTGTTGTTAAGGATTTATCTAAGCTTTTTAATAACTCTATATTAAATAATTTAAATGAATTAATTCACAAAGAGTATATCGAAGTTAAAGAGGAAGTTTTTAGTAGTTATTCAGAAAAATATCAAAACTTCTATTCTATGAATAA
Organism: Cryomorphaceae bacterium; assembly: GCA_042091575.1. Taxonomy (GTDB): domain Bacteria; phylum Bacteroidota; class Bacteroidia; order Flavobacteriales; family Flavobacteriaceae; genus Eutrophosalina. Next base: position 4,453 of record JBELHE010000074.1, on the reverse strand, counting down.
TTCAATTGAAATTAAAACATTAAAAATTAGAAGTAAAAAACAAAAAATAATTATAGACTATTTTTTAAAAAACAATCAAACTCAAAATTATTTAAAATCTGAAATAATATTAGCGTGTAATGTTTCATCAAATGTGATTGAAGCTCTTGTTAAAAACAAAGTATTAATTAAAAAAAAAATTAAAGTAGATCGTTTAAACTTTAAAAATGAAGTAAAACAAAAAAGTATAACTCTGTCAAAGGCACAAAACAACACCTTCAAACAAATAAAAAATAATTTTTTAAAATCAGATGTTGTAAATCTTTTAGGAGTTACATCATCAGGAAAAACTGAAATTTATATTTCTCTGGTTAGTGAATATTTAAAAAAAGGTAAAAGTGTTCTTTTTTTAGTTCCTGAAATTGCTCTTACTACTCAACTTGTATTGCGTTTTAAACAGTTTTTTAGTTCAGAGTTAATAGTTTATCATTCCTCTATTTCACAAAATGTCAGACACGAAATATGGAATGAATTAAATGCTAATGACTCTGCAAAAATAGTGTTAGGTGTTCGATCTTCAATATTTTTACCTCACAAAAATATTAGTTTAATTATTGTTGATGAAGAACATGAAAATTCATATAAACAGTTTGATCCGAAGCCAAGGTACAATGCAAGAGATTGTGCAATATATTTAACAAAACATTTAAAGATTAATTGTTTATTAGGGTCAGCTACACCTAGTCTTGAAACTTATAATAATTCTATTAATAATAAATTTTCTTTAGTTGAATTACAAGAAAGATATGGTAACTTTTTACCTCCTGAAATTATTTTAATTGAACCATCAACTTCAAAAAATACCTTTTTTTCAAAAAAACTTATTGAAAACATTAAAACCACTTTAGAATTAAATAATCAAATAATTTTATTCAGAAATAGAAGAGGCTTTTCTACCTATTTAAAATGTTCTGCTTGTAATCATATTAATATTTGTCCCAATTGTGATGTGAGTTTAACTTATCATTTAAATGGTAATTTAGAAAAATGTCATTACTGTGGTTATAGCAGAGAAATGAATATTAATTGTGAATCTTGCTCATTACCTGCTATGGAGAAATGTGGAGTTGGAACTCAAACTGTAGAAAGTGAATTCAATAGGCTTTTTCCTGGAACAAAACTTGCTAGATTTGATTATGACACAACTCGTTCAAAGAAAAATCTTAAAAGAATTATAAATGATTTTCAAGATAAAAAATATCAAGTTCTTATTGGAACCCAAATGATTGCTAAAGGATTGAATTTTACAAATGTTGATTTAGTTGGAATCATTGAATCAGATTTCCTTTTGAATTACCCTGACTTTAGATCTCATGAAAAATATTACCAATTAATTAAACAAGTTTCAGGAAGGGCTGGAAGATCAAAATCAAGAGGAAGGGTTATTATACAAACTAATTATATACACAACTACATACACAAAAGACTTATTGATAATAATTATAAAAATTTTTACAATTTTCAGTTAAATCAGAGAAAAGAATTTAATTATCCTCCTTTTTCAAAACTTATTAAAATAACATTTAAATCTAAAAAAATAGACAGTTTAAATTTTTCTTCAAAATGGTTTTATAGTGCTGTAAAAAATCTCACTAATTGTAAAGTTTTAGGACCAGAGTTTCCATTAGTAAGTAAAATAAATAATTTTCATATTAAGGATTTATTAGTTAAAATTGATAAACTTCAAAACACAAGAATCATAAAAAAAAGCTTAAAGAAATTGATTAAAACATTTAATGAATATCCAAAATTTAAATCTGTGAAAATATCAGTAGATGTTGATCCGTATAATTAAATTTAAATTTATTTTGTAAGTAATGATATAAAAACTATTTTTGCCCGACAAAATTTGTTTATGAATCACTATGAATCAGTTTTTATTCTTAATCCTGCTCTTTCAATAGAACAGGTTAATGATGTGATAAAAAAGTATGAAAAAATTCTAAAAGACAATAAATGTAATATTGTTGAGCTCGAGAATTGGGGTTTAAAAAAACTCGCTTATAAAATTCAAAACAAATTGAGTGGCTTCTATGTATTAATTGATTTTGAAAATAATTCTGAGTCCAACATCATAGAAATATATGAAACTGAACTTAAAAGAGATGAAAGAGTTATGAGGTTTCTTAATGTAAAGTTGGATAAAGATGCCAATAATTGGGCTATTAAAAGAAGAACTAAACTTAAAAAGGAAAAGGCATAATGGCTAATATGAATTTAAATAAAAATCAAGGTGAAGTGCGTTATTTAACTCCTCTTGATATATCTACAAAAGATAGAAAAAAGTATTGTAGATTTAAAAGATTAGGAATTAAGTACATTGATTATAAAGATCCAGATTATTTATTAAAGTTTATAAACGAACAAGGTAAAATATTACCTAGAAGGTTAACAGGAACTTCACTTAAGTTTCAAAGAAAAGTTTCAATTGCTGTTAAAAGAGCTAGACATCTAGCATTACTTCCTTACCAAGCTGACTTACTAAAGTAATTATTAAATGGAGTTGATATTAAAACAAGATGTTGAAAACTTAGGCTTTAAAGATGACCTAGTTATTGTTAAAAATGGTTTTGGTAGAAATTTCCTAATTCCGCATGGTAAAGCCGTCTTAGCGACAATTTCTGCAAAAAAAGTTTTAGCTGAGAAACTTAAGCAATCAATAAACAAACAAAAAGAAGCAATTTCTGCCGCAAAAAAGCTTGCAAGTAAATTAGAAAAATTAGATTTAAAAATCCAAGCTAAATCACTTGAAAGTGATAAGCTTTTTGGATCTGTTACAAGTTTAGAAATTATGCAAGAGCTTTCAGCTAATGGAATTGACATTGAAAAAAAGTGTATTCAATTATCATCCAATATTAAAAAAACTGGATCTTTCACTGTCAAATTGAGACTTCACAGGGAAGTGAATTTTGATTTAAATTTTGAAGTGATTAAAGCTGCTAAATAATTTTATTTTTTTAGAATCCCAATTTATTTAACTTTGACTAAATGTCAATTAAACCTTCAATTCCAAAAGGAACCAGGGACTATCACCCAGAAATAGTACTCAAAAGAAATTATATAATTAATATAATTAAAGAGATATTCATTAATTATGGATACCTAGAGATAAAAACACCTTCACTTGAAAAAATAGAAACTTTAACAGGTAAATATGGTAATGAAGGGGATAGACTAATTTTTAATGTACTTAATTCTGGTGAAAAAATAAAAAAAGCTGATGCTGATGCTCTCAAAAATAATAATATTTCAAAATTTATCAGTTCTGTTTCTGAAAAAGCTCTTCGATATGATTTAACTGTTCCACTAGCAAGATATGTATCTCAATATCAGAACGATATAAAATTTCCATTTAAAAGATTTCAAATAGAAAATGTTTGGAGAGCTGATAGGCCTCAAAAAGGTAGATATCAAGAATTCACACAATGTGATGCTGACGTAATTGGCTCAAGTTCCTCATTCTTAGAGTTTGAAATGATTCAAATATATTCTTCAGTTTTTAAAAGATTAGGTTTAAATAAAGCTGAAATTAAAATTAATCATAGAGAAATTCTTGCATCAGTTTCTAGAAAAATTGAATTAAATGATAATTTTCTTGATTTTGTAATAATATTAGATAAGCTAAGTAAAGTTGGTTCTGATAAAGTTATAAATGAACTTAAAAATAAGTTAGGGTTAAAGGATAAGTATAAAACTATTTTAAATGATGTTTTTAAAGAAAAAACGAGTGAAGAAACTTTAACTTTAATTAAAGACCAATTTATAGATAATAAGATTTCTGAAAGAGCTTACATTGAACTAAAAAATCTTTACGATTTAATCTCGATGAATTCAGATGATATTATTAATATCTCTTTTGATCTAACCCTTGCTAGAGGATTAGACTATTACACAGGTGCTATTTTTGAAGTTATTAATGTCTCAAATGATGATTATGTTGGATCTATTGGCGGTGGAGGTAGATATAAAAATTTAACTGAAAGATTTAATATTAAAAACCTTTCAGGTATCGGAATTTCATTTGGTTTAGAAAGAATATATCACTTAATGGATGATGGTAAATTATTTCCGGATCATATCAAAACAACTAATGATATTTTAGTTATTAATTTTGGTGAAGAATATATTTATAGAATTCTTTCATTGATAAATAATATAAGAAATAATAGAAGCGTTTCAATATATCCTGATTCTGTAAAGTTGTCTAAACAATTTACTTATGCTGATAAAAATAAATTTAATTATGTTTTAATTTTTGGAGATCAGGAAATGAATAATAAATCTATAAAAATTAAAAACTTAAAAACAGGTGAAGAAATAAAATATAATTTAAAAGTCCCTGTCAAAGACTATAAATTTTAGTAGCGAGGGGGAGACTTGAACTCCCGACCTCCGGGTTATGAATCCGACGCTC
>JBELHE010000073.1:0-7459 GCA_042091575.1 Cryomorphaceae bacterium | reverse complement strand
TTTGGGGTCGACTGGATTTGACAGCGATTTAGTAATATTAGTAAGCAAATCGAGCGATTAGTTACAGCTCGTTAATATCAACTAAAACTTTTAAATGGCGAAAATAAATACGCTCTTGCTGCTTAAGACTGAATTATAGTAGGTTTAGCCACGTTCTACTAGGTAGAAAAGCGAGATGTCTCGAAATTTTTTTTGTTAACAATTTTTTCTCTGAGGCACTGTTATGTTAACATAGGATAACTAATTCTTCGATAGTTATCTGAACTTTTGAAGATAAGTAGTGTTTGTGTAGTTTTCAGCAAGAATACTATCGAAAATTAAATGAAAACTAAATTTGTAGAAATCTAACATTTCAGTCGTTTGGACGAGGGTTCGATTCCCTCCGACTCCACAAAATTTTAAATAATTATGAAATATATAGTTTTTGAAATATTATTATTGTTTGTTTTAATTTCATGTAGTAATTCACAGTTAGAATCATCAAAAACAAGAACAATTAGCTCATCAGAGATATTTATAAATCAAAGTATTAATAGTTCAAAAGTGTCTAGGTCAGTTCTAATTCAAAGTCCTTTAGAGATTGATACATCAAAAGATTACCCTATAGTTTTTGCATATCATGGAAACGGAGGAAGTAATAGTAATTGGATTAATATTTTAAAGAAGTTTACTGATAATGGAGAATTTATAGGAATTTATCCTCAGGGATATTTAAGGTCTTGGAATTTAGGTTCTGAAAATTCAACTGCAGATGATGTTGAGTTTACTAATTTAATTGTCGATGAATTAAAAAATTATTTGAATCTAAATTTCAATAAAATGTATGCAATTGGCAGTTCAAATGGATCTGGAATGGTTAATAAATTAGCGATTGAAACTAATCATTTTAGTGCTATAGCTCCAATTGTAAGTCAATTAATGCAAAGTATGCCAATAAAATCCTCTACTCAACCAATTTCAATTTTTCAAGTTAATGGAGGTAAAGATAACGTAATTCCTATTAACGGAGGTCCAGGTCCTGGCACTCATGTTTTTTTAGACGCATTAGACAGTGCGAAATTATGGGCTTCAACCTTTGATTGTTCTAGTTCTGAATTAAAATTTATTGGTGACAGTTTTGAGGAGTATGGGATCAATAGATTATATGATTTTAAAAATTGTGATGCTGGAAAAGAAGTTAGATATTTAAGGCTTGAAAACATAGGACATGGAGTCACACGATCATATTCAATATTGTTCGATGAAGTATGGAAATTCTTTAAAAAATTTTAAAAATGGAAAAAAATGAATGGCTTTTATTGTTAATTTTTCTTGTAAGTTTAAACTATATTTTTTCAACTATTCTCGAGTATATTAATGATAACAACTGGAAAGATCACATTCCTAAATCCTTAAAAGATTTCTATGATAAAGACAAATACAAAAAAGCTAAAGAATATAAAAAAGCTAATGGAAAATTATCTTTCTTTTCATCTACAATAAATTTTTCAATTACTATTTTTTTTTTAATACTTGGATTATATGGAAAAGTAAGTGACTATTTCATGATTAATTTTGATAACATTTTTATTCAATCATCATTATTTTTCTTAATATTTTATTTATTTAATTTAATTATCTCTATTCCTTTTCAATATTATTCAACATTTTATATTGAAACAAAATTTGGATTTAATAAAACAACTATCAATACATTTATTTTGGATAAATTAAAGGGAGTTTTTCTCGCTTTATTAATTGGTGGAGCTTTACTTTATGCAACTCTACTAGTTTACAGTAAAATAAGTCATGGATTTTGGGTCTATCTTTGGCTTGGATTGTCTTTTTTTACTTTGTTTATGAATATGTTTTACACTTCATTAATTGTTCCATTGTTCAATAAGCTTATTCCAATTAGTGAAGGTAGTTTAAAAGAAAAAATTGAAATATATTCTAAAAAAATTGGATATTCATTAAATAATATTTTTATTATTGATGGTTCAAAAAGATCGACTAAAGCCAATGCTTATTTTTCAGGAATTGGTCCGAAAAAAACAATTGCACTATTTGATACTTTAGTTGAAAAACATAGTGAGGAAGAATTAGTTGCTGTACTAGCTCACGAAGTTGGTCATTTTAAGAAAAAACATATTTTTCAAGGATTAATTTTATCAATAATCCAAATTGGACTCATAACATTTCTTTTAGAGTTATGTCTAAACAATTCAGAATTAATCAATTCTTTGGGAGGAAAAATTAATAGTTTTCATCTTGGTATTATTGTGTTTTCAATGCTTTTTAGTCCAATTGGATTAATAATAGGAATATTTATGAATATTTTAAGTAGAAAAAATGAATATGAAGCTGATAAATTCGCGAAAGAAACTTACAATGGAGATGCCCTTGAGCTAGCCTTAAAAAAACTTTCAGTCAACAGTTTATCTAATTTGTATCCACATCCATTTTACGTCTTTGTTCATTATTCACATCCACCTTTGATTAAAAGACTAGAAGCACTTAGCTCTAGCTGATATTATTTAAATTCCAACCCTTTTCATATTCTCTTGACCACATTTTTTTTGCTTTTCTGTCATTAATTCTTCCATTTTTAGGGTTTATTTTAAAATCCTTGTTTATTCTGTAAGAAATATTTGCATAATGAACCATACTTTGACTAATTGCTGCATCTTCAATGGGAGAATTTAATTTTTCACCATGACTTATTGAATTAAAAAAATTATCAAAATGAAGATGTGTCATACTTCTTTCTATTTTGATAAATTTTTGATCTTCCCTACTATTATAGATTAATCTGTTAGAAAGATCAAAAACTTTGTAACCATTCCTATCAACCAAAACAGTTCCCTTTGATCCAAATATCTTTGTTCCCCTACCTCCTTCAATATCTTTTTTAAATGCATTCCTGCTCTGACCGTCCCAAGTAATAAGTTTATCATTTGAAAACTTAAATTTTGCCTCCATGGTATCGTACATTGTCCATCCATCATCGATGTAATGATATTTTCCTGCATATATGTCAACTTTTGATGGATATTTTACATCTAAAGCCCATCTAGCTACATCCAACTCATGAGTTGCGTTATTTCCAGCTTCACCTGTTCCATACAACCAGCCATACCAACGCCAATTATAATCCCAAGTATCAAAAGTATATTCTCTCCTCTTTGCTGGACCTTGAAAAAGATTCCAATCCAAACCTTTTGGAATAGAATATTTTTTTTGATTTGGAACTCTAGGTCTGTTATTATGATAATATGCCACAGCCATGTAAGATTGTCCTATCAAACCATCTTTAATTTTATTAATTAAGTCAATTGTATGTGTTGATGATCTTTGTTGATTTCCCATTTGAATTTTTTTGTTGAAATATTTTTGATAATCAACTAGTATTTCATTTTCATACATGTTGTGACTACATGGTTTTTCTAAATATACATGCTTATCATGTTCCATCGCTTTACAAGCTCCGTAAGCATGCCAATGATCAGGTGTTGCCATTATAATAGCATCAACTTCTTTATCCTCAAAAATTTTATGTATATCTTTTTCAACCTTAGCTTCTTTTCCAGTACTATTAAAAAAAGATTTCTGAGTTCTTTGAATTTGTTTATCCATCACATCACAGAAATATAAAATTTCTATATTCTTCCTGTTAATGCAAGCATTTAAAAGTCCTGGTATTCTTCTACCTAACCCTTGAAAAGCAATATTTATTCTTTCATTAGAACCTAATATTCTTCTATAAGATTTTGCTGATGTAGAATTTATTAATCCAATAGAGCCTAGAGCTAATGTGGATAATGTGGTTTTTTTTATAAAATTTCGCCTACTTTTTTTCATTTTAAAATTTTCAATTTATTCTCAGCCTTAATTTAATATTCTCTTATTTTAATATTTTTAAAATAAACTTCATCGCCATGGTCTTGTAATAAAATATGACCGGAATCTGCTTGACCAAATCCTGGCCACTTTTGATATTTACTGTAATTAACCAATGCATTAAAAACCTGTGTATGTCTATTGTACTCTAACATTTTAATATTATCTAACCAATGTTCAACATGGCTGCCATCAACAATGATTCTTGCTCTATGCCAGGTGTTTGGTAAAACACTTCTTTTTCCTCTTGACTCTTGTAAATTTTGTGCTGTAATTAAATCATATAATGATGCTACAGTTCTATTTCCTAAAATACCATTTTTGGCATCAGGATGATTTTTGTCATCTAAAATCTGAAACTCTGGTCCAATAGAAGAACCCTCATCTTTGTTCATTTGAGTATCGACAAAATATTTAATTCCACTATTGGCGCCCTTTGTGATTTTAAAATCAATTTCAAGCTCAAAATTGCTAAACTTTTTTATTGTTACTATATCACCACCTCCTCCTGACTCCAAGCCGCCACTTGAAACTACTTTTAACAAACCATCTTCCATAATCCAACCATTTTTAGGGAATTCATTAAGTTTTGCTCCCCTCCATCCAAACGAAGTTTTACCATCCCATAAAAATCTCCACCCTTTAGAAATTTGGTCGTTTGAAAGATAATTATCTAAATAATTTATTTCTGTAGCATAATTTTCAACAGGCCACCTGTTTTCTTGAAGATTAGATTCCATAATTCTCATGTTTTTCCACTTAACAATTTTACCTTGATCTTCTTTATTACGTATCGAATGTATTTGCATTGCAATAAAACCTGTTTTAGATGTATCGTCTATCAAATTTGCACATTGAATGCCATTGACCCATGTTCTAATTGTACTGCCTATTGCTTCAACTCTAACTTTATTCCATTTCCCATTTTTAAATGCACTTTTCCCCTTTTCATTTCGAGTGAGAGGATAAAGAAATAAATTTCTTCTTGATTGATCATAAATTCCGCCTGTCCAAGATCTAAATTCGTCAGTATCAAGTTCGCATTGGTATCCATATACTAAACCTTTATCGGAAACAAGACTTCTAAACTGAACGCCAGAATTTAAACCGGATGAAGCAAAAATCTCATATTCAAGTATAAAATCAGAGAAAAAATCTTTTGTTCCAAGATATGTACTCGTTGAATTTAAAATTGATGTTGCATATATTACGCCTTGATTAATTTTAAATTGAGCATTTCCTTGTTTTATTTCCCAATCTTTTAAATCATCATTTATTAAACTAATCCATTGGGAATTAGAATAATTAAAAACTAGTAGAAAAAAAAGTATAAATATTTTATTCATAATACTTAAGTTCAAGCTTAATATTTTTTAATATAATAAAAAGAATAAAGCATAGTTATACCATTTAGGTAAAAATTAGATAAAAAAGTTATTATTTTGCTGTTATATTTATGGAGATTTATAAAATATTAATGGATTTTAATTTTAAAAATGAAAAAAATTAAAATAAGCCCTGAAAACAACTACAAAATCGATGATGATTTAATTCTATTTAAATTTTCCAATCTTGATAAGGAAATTCAATCAGTTTTATATGAAACAAAAACAAACTTTATACAATTTCATTTTTGTTTAAAAGGTGAATGTAATTTTATTTACAACAACGGGAGTTATACCCTTCCGCTTAAAAACGAAATGTCGATATTGTTATATAATCCAATAACTTCTCTTCCTGTAGACGTTAGAATTGGATCAGAAACTAGACTTATTTGTTTACTAATTAGTATTGAAAAGTTACATGGGTTATTTTCTAAAGACTTTGAAACAATTCCTTTTTTAAACCAAAATAATATTAATAAAAAGTTTTACAAGGACAAAGCCCTATCTCCTTCAATGTTGGCAATACTAAATCAACTACTTAATGAAAAAATAGGACGTAATGTCAAATCACTTTATTTAAAGGGTAAAATTTTTGAACTTTTGAGCGTATATTTTAATGCGTCAACAAATCCCAATATTGATTTATGTCCATTCTTATCAGACGATAATAATGTAAAAAAAATTAAAAAAGCCAAAGAAATAATTATTGAAAGGATGACTAATCCTCCATCTCTAATCGAACTAGCCAAAGAAGTTGAAATATCTGTCAAAAATTTGAAAGAAGGTTTCAAGCAAGTTTATGGCAATACAGTTTATGGTTACTTATATGAATATAAAATGGGTGTTGCTAGTCAAATGTTAACATCAAAAAATTATAATGTTAATGAGGTTGCCATCCATTTGGGATATAGTACTTCTAGTCATTTTATCAGCGCATTTAAAAATAAATTTGGAACAACTCCAAAGAAATTTTTGACTTCAAATTAATTAGTCAATTAAAATTATTAGTGAAAAAAACTATCATTTCAATTATTCAAATAATATTAAGTATTTTATTTATATTCTTTACTTTTGGTAAAATAGAGCTTAATTCACTTGGTAAGATATTAAAAAATTCAAATTTATTTTTATTTATATTGAGTCCAATTACGTACTTAATTTCACAATTATTCTCGTCCGAAAGATTAAGAAAGTTGTTAATGATAAATGGTTTTAAATTATCATTTATTGAAAATGGTAAACTATATCTGATTGGTATGTTCTATAATTTTTATATGCCTGGTGGGATAGGAGGAGATCTATATAAAACCTATTTGTTGAAAAAAATATATTCATGGGAAGTTAAAGACACCATTAAGATTGTAATTCAGGACCGATTGATAGGTCTTGGTGTACTTTTTATACTTTTATTATTTCTTGAAAATGGGTTGGTAACTGATTTAAATCATATAATTAAGATAATTATTTCTATATCAGGTTATTTTGTTGGATTTTACTTAGTAAAGTTCATATTTAAAGATAATAAGGGTTTTTTTAAGACATTTATTTTATCATTTGTAGTTCAATTTTTTCAATTTTTATCAATTATTTTAATTATATATTCCTTGGGTATTACAACGAATATTTCTCAAATTTTATTCTTTTATGTAATATCATCTATTCTTTCAATTTTCTCTTTTGGCGGAATTGGTATTAGAGAGTTCGTTTTTTTTAGTGCTGCGTCAATATTAACAGTCTCGGAGGAGCTATCTTTAAGTATTGGTTTATTATTTACAATTTCTGCAGCTATTTCATCCCTACCAGGTTTATATTTTATAATAAAAAAAACTAAAGGGTAACTTAGGTCTAAAAACAATTATTTTTAAACTAGTATAAGAATTTTTTATCAAGCTCTTCGGAATCTTTATACTTAACTCTTAACTCAGCTAACTCAACTTTTAAGTCTTCTACTATTTCTGAATAAGCAGGATCACTATATACATTTGTCATTTCATTAGGGTCATTAAGTCTATCATACAGTTCCCATTCTTCGACATCATAATAAAATTTTACAAGTTTAAACTCTTTATTTACAATACCGTAGTGTCGCTTGGCCATATGGACAGATGGATATTCATAATAATGATAATACACAGCATCTCTAGTCCAACTATCATTATCTCCTTTCATCAGTGGCATTAGACTTTCTCCTTGCA
>JBELHE010000072.1:0-7606 GCA_042091575.1 Cryomorphaceae bacterium | reverse complement strand
ATCTTGACCCAGTTTCAGTGGGATGGGATGGGACTTTTATCGGAAGACCAATGCCGCAAACAGACTACTGGTTTAGAGTATTCCTAGAAGATGGTAGAGAGTTCAAAGGACACTTTAGTCTTATTAGAGGCATTGACTAAAAACAATCACAATCAATAGATCCTCTTAAGAAATTAAATCCAATTGTAATTTGGTGAAAACCACCTGATCCAAAATTAATATCTCCAAATTGATGTGAATAATTATAAGAAAAAACAAAATCTTTAAAATCAATTCCAAAAAGAGGAGTAACAAGTTGTAATGTTTGTTTTTTTATTTCTCCAGAGATGGAATCAATATATTCAGCACCTTCAAAGCTATTTCTAAATGAAATTCCTCCCCAAAGTCTTCCATAATTTAGTTTATAATAAACCTTAAAATTAGTATCAAGAGCTTGTTCTTTCGTTAGTTCAGAAAGCTGAAATAATAAAGATGGTTCAAAGGACCAAGGTGTGTCTGTATAAAATACGTAACCCAGAGATGCGACCAATCTTTTAAAAGATGTTTTATCCCTTGGGTAATCATACTCAAAATTACCATACATATTGTGTGGACTAAAAAGGAGATTTTTTATAGTCAAATGAGCATAATATTTGGAATTAACATAGGACATTCCAACATCCATATTAAAATATCCTGTATTCTCTAATAAGCCCGAAACTAAGGGATCTGGATCAAATAAATCGAAAGAAGTTTGGTCTAAAGAATTCTGAATACCTCCAACACTTATTCCAAATGATAATTGGTCTATCTCATCGTATTTAGACGGGTATGGTCTTTTGCTCAAAACAATATTATCATTAAAATTAATATGATGTGCATAAGTTAAATACAAACCTTTTTGAGAATGATATCCATTTTGATCATTAAATACCATAACTCCAATACCAGATCTTTCAGTTAATCTTAAATCAGCTGTTAAGGTTTGTAATTCGGGAGCTTCAACCTGATCAAACCATTGTTTTCTGGCTGTCATTCTTAGTTTACCACCAACAAGGTTTACCCCCGCCATGGAAGGATGTACTAGATAATAATTTTCAGTTAAATAATCAAAATAAACAGGAACGCCTTCTTGAGCTTTAATATTTAATGTAAAGAATATTGATAGAAAAATTATATAAAATCTCACGATATAATTATAACAATAATTAGACCTTAAAAATATTAAAAGTATAATTAAGGTTTAAAGATAATTTAATTTTTCTTTTTAAATAGAAAACCCAATGGTATGAATAAAAATAAAGCAAATAAATTAAACATATATGCAACAACTGGTATCAATATCATTAATAAAATCCACCAAAACATATTTTCAGTTTTCATCCGTAATCATTTTAACTAATTCCTTCTCTGGAATTCTTCCCAAATCATCAATCTCTTCTAACCAATTATCAAGAACTTGACTAAGATTTTTAAGTTCTTTATCATATTTAGTTTCATTAGAAAGATTATTTAATTCGAAAGGGTCTAGTTCAAGATCATATAATTCTTCTGCTAATTTGGGGACTCTAAACCATAAATTATATTTTTCAGATAATTTGTTCTGTAGATTAAGACTTGTTAAGTGTCTCATCAATGCCATTTGAGTTCTATACTCCACATCAAGAGCATGTGAATTTTCAGGAAAATAATTTCTTATGTATTTAAATTTTTTATTTCTAACTGCACGTATTCTATCTGGATTTTCATCAAATCTATCACTCGAGGTAAAAAGATATTCTCGATTTTTTTTAGACTTAAATTTACCTAAAAAAGCTAAACCTTGATATTCACCTGGAATATCAATTCCTGCTAATGATAAAACAGTAGGAGCTAAATCTACAAAACTAAGAAGTTGATTTATATCAACATTTTCTTTGTTCCCTTTAGGTAGCTTTACAAAAAATGGAACTTTTGTACCAGTTTCATATATAGCTCTTTTATGTCTTGGAAATGGACCTCCGTGGTCACTGTAGAAGAAGATGTAAGAATTTTCATATAATCCCTCATTTTTTAAATTTTTAATCAATTCCCCAACCTGTTTGTCCATTTCATAGAGATTTGAATAATTAACAGCCATTGAGTGTCTAACAATTGAATCATCTGGAAAAACCGGTGGAATGAACTTTATATCATTTGGATTAACTACTAGCTTTTCTTTGTCTCTTGACCACATTCTACTTTCATGAGTGATATCAAAGTTATATACAGCAAATAAAGGTTTATTTATTTCTTTTAAGTCAATTTCTGAGCGGTAGCTTGTCCATGTGGAATCATTTATTATAAAATTATAATCACCTTTTGACTTGTTATATGTATAATATCCGTTCTCTCTTAAAATATGAGGAAAAGTTTTAATAGATTCTGCCAATTTTGAAGAATACCTTGGGATACCTAAAACCTTTTCATTTTCGTTTCTTTCACCAAGTTTACCTGTTTTTATATATGAGCCGTAAGCCATGGTTCTCATGTTATGAGTTCCTATTGAGTTAGGATACATTCCAGTAATTATAGAGCTTCTAGCTGGAGCACAAACTGGATAAGTAGCATACATATTTTCAAAAACTATACTTTCCCTTGAAATTTTTTCCAAGTTTGGTAAACTAATATCATTATTTCCATTAAAGGGTAGTAAATATTGAGATTGATCTTCAATAGTAATCCAGATTATATTAGGTTTCAAGTCTTTATTACAAGAAATAAGTAAAAAAAAAGAACTTAGAATTAAAAAAAACTTTTTCATTTTATTAAATTGATGAAGTTAAATTAATAAGATAAAGTAATTTTTTTTACATTGAGTTTTAATTGTGATAAAAAAAATTATTTCTTTTCTAATGCTAAGTGTTGTTAGTCTACTAACAGCTTTGATTTGTTATTTCCACTACAATCAATTACCAATTTATGACTTAAACCTTGCTTTTAAGTTTATAAAAAATTCTACTCAAACAGAAAACTTTGAAATGCTTTCAAGCAGCTTAGGATACAATCAGAACGATAAATTACTTTTGATACATGCAGATGATCTTGGATTATCCAAATCAGTCAATGAAACATCACTTGAGTCTCTTTTAAATAATACAGTTTCCTCTGCCAGTGTTATCATGAACGCTAAAAAGGTTCAAGAAATTGCAGATTTTTCAAATAATAACCCTGAGATTGATTTAGGTGTACACTTAACAGTTACTAGTGAATGGAAAATTCATAAATGGGGCGGTATTCTTCCAAAAAACGATATACAATCTTTATTAAACAGTCAAAATAATTTTTATTGGAATAAGAGAAAATTTACTAAGTATCAGAAGTTAGATCAACTCTATAATGAGCTTCAAGCTCAAGTTGACTTAGCTATTTCAATGGGTATGAATGTTTCGCATATTGACAGTCACGAGGGTGCTTTATTCTTTGATCCTGATGTCTTCAAAACATATTTAAAAATTGCAGAAGATAATAATCTACTTGCTTTTGTACCTATTCAAGCAAGTGTACATTTTAATGATAATTTTCCAAAACCAAAAAATGCAATAATTTTTGATCAATTTTTTATGGCAGAAGCTGGAATCAAAATCGATGAAATGGAAGAATATTATTTAAATATTTTAGATAAGCTAGAGCCTGGACTGAGCCAAATTATTGTTCATTTTGGCAAAGACAATGATAATATGAAAAAGATAACAGTTGATAAAATTGATTATGGTTCAAAATGGAGAGAAACTGATTATAAAGTTTTTAATAGTGAAAAATTCCTTAGTTCTTTAAAAAAAAATAATATTAAGGTCATAAACTACCAAGATTTGAAAAAGTATATTAATTAATGAAAAAGTTATTTTATTTAATTTTCTTATTTATTTTTTCATGCTCCCCAATGAAAAAATATAGTGGTTCGTCTGAAAAATGGGAAGTTGACATTTCTAAACTTGAAAATTTAGATAATTACGAAAAGTATTCTAATAATGCTCTGTTATTTATAGGAAGTTCCAGTATAAGAGGTTGGAAAACAATTAAAAAAGACATGTCACCATATGAAACCATAAAAAGAGGATATGGTGGTGCACATTATACTGATATAATCCATTTTTCAAAAAGACTTGTAAAAAACCACAATCCAAGGGCAATTTTAATTTTCGTTGCTAATGATATCAAGGGAAATAATAATGAAGATCTTTATTCAAAGAACTTAAGCGATAGATCTCCAAATGAAGTTAAAAGACTTTTTAAGCTTGTAATTTCGCAAATTAGATCTATACATAAAGAAATTCCTATAATTGCAATAGAAACAACTCCTACACCCAGTAGGTGGAATGCTTGGAATGAAATTTCTAAAGCAAATGATTTAATTGAAAAGATTTGTAACAGTAAATCTAATCTTTACTACATTAAAACTAGAAATGAATTTATTGGAAATGATGGATTACCAATTACATCATTTTTTGTTGAAGATATGCTCCATCTAAATAATTCAGGTTACAAGTTATGGTCTCAAATAATAAAGAAAAAGTTAAAAAACATACTGTAAATCCATAAAAAACAATGACTTAAATTAATAATGAAATTACCAGATTTTAGATTATCTGAGGTGTAAAAAAATCCAACAGAGAAGGATTTATATTTTTTTTCTTATATTAGAGGATACTAAAAAAGTATACTAACTTAAAAATTAAAAAAAATGGGATATACTCACACTAACAGTAAAGGTAAAACTTATCACCTACATTCTAAGGATGTTACATTAAAAGGTGGTAGAAATCAAACTATTTATTATTTCGCTAAGGATTCTAGATCTAATGCATGCGATCTTCCAGCTGGAAAACAAGTAGTTGAAAGTCCAAAAACTGGTCTTCCATTCGTAAAAGGTAAATAATCTTTTTTTCGAACTAAAAAAATAAATCCCATCTTTCGATGGGATTTTTTTTTGCTTACTTCGAGTGATAATCTGCAGCTGACGTTGCTATTTGATTAAATGGTTTGATATTTACCTTGAAACCTAAAGAATTTGCCCAACCTTTAGCAACTGATACTAATTTGTTTGAATAATATCTTTCATCGGAGTTGTAATCCATATCAATTTCAATATTAATCTCTTTGTTGTTTAGTATCTGAGCAATTTTAACACTTAGTTCTGTCTCTTTCCATAGTCTTTCCCATTTATCAATGATTTTTGGATAATTATATCTAGTATATATATAATGTACTCCCGAATTATTAAATCTGTAAGCTATGGCTGTAATGTAACGAGTATTGTCATTTAAAGAATGTGAGTCAGTTCCAACATGTATTTTAACATCTGGATATTTTTTAATAATACTAATAGTATAATCCAAAGGATTAATGGATTGACCATCAATTTTCAAAAATTTAATCATAAATATTTGTTATTAAATCTTTCAAAAAATATTTTATAAAAAATAAACACTTAATAAATCTATTAAATAATAAAATTAAAGCACAGTTAAATGAAAATATAATTTGTTGACAGTTGTTAATATCTTTAAAAGATATAGTATTGTTTTATTTTTATTAATAATAGAAGAATTTTAATTATTTGTAAAGCTATATTTGTATTGTGTTGAAGAAGTTATTTTTATTATTAATCTTTCCATTAATCAATTTCTCACAAGATGATAAATTTATTCTAAGTACTGTTGCATTTTATAATGTTGAGAATTTATTTGACGCTTTTGATGATCCAAAAAATTCCTGGGACCAAAATTGGCTTGAAGAAGGCACTTGGAATGAGAGCATATACCAACAAAAACTAAAAAATATTTCAAGGGTAATCCCTGAAATTGGTTATGATTATTCCGGAGCTAATCCGACAATTATTGGTTTATGTGAAGTAGAAAATAGAAAAGTTTTAATTGATTTAGTTCAAAGTGAATCAATGAAAAAATATAATTACGGTATAATTCATTTTGATTCACCTGATGAAAGAGGTATTGATGTAGCCCTACTTTTTGATAGGTTAAGATTTAAACCGGTAAAGACAAAAAGATATCAATTAAAACTAAAAAGAGAGAATGGAGATATAGATTTTACTAGGGATCAGTTATTAGTTGAGGGATTTTTAGATCAAGAAAAAATTTATTTTATTATCAATCATTGGCCAAGTAGATCTGGTGGACAAATAAAAAGTGAACCCTCTAGAATTAAAGCAGGGCAACTGAACAAAAGAATCATTGATTCAATTCAGATTTTAAATCAAAAAGCTAAAATAATCACCATGGGTGATTTCAATGATGATCCAAGGGATATTAGTATTAAAAATACTTTGAACACAAGCGATAAAAAAAATAAATTATCAGAGGGTCAACTTTTTAACCCTTTTGAGGTTTTACATAGAAAAGGTTATGGAACTTTAAAATACAGAGGAAATTGGAATATGCTAGATCAAATGCTGATTACTAAATCGTTGGTAACTGATAAATCACTCTCGTTTATAAAAGCTGGTATTTATAATGAAAAATATCTTATTACACCCGATGGTAATTACAAGGGTTACCCATTCAAAAGTTTTTATAATGTATGGCTTGGAGGATATAGTGATCACTTTCCAGTCTTCCTAATTTTAGCAAAAAAAGTTAATTGATGATTTTTTTTGATTTGTAATATTAAAAAACTTCTCCATTACCAGTAAAGAAATAATCTTTTCTAATTTTCTATCTCTAAATTCAGAAACATAATCATTAGCATTTTTTACAATAAGCTTTAACTTATCTAAGTTATTTATATAATAATTTATTCTTTCTTCTAAATCAGAATAATCATCTTTGATTAAAACATAATGATAATTTGGAATTAATGTCCCCTCCATAAACCAAGACTCAAATCTTGGTTTAGGCATTACTGCTACGGAATTTGAAGACATCACCCATTTAAGGTTAGACGACACATCATGTCCTTCAATACAAAGAATAAATTTATGTTTTAAATGATAATCAATATTTACTTTTTGTTTATACCAATGATCATGATTTGTTCCTTTATTAATTTGGCCTAAATCACAGATTTGATTATCAAAATATTTATTATAAAAATCAATTCTTTGATTTTGATGGACCGCTGCTCTTCCAAAAAGAATATTTTTCTTTTTTTCAATTGATATTTTATCATTAACAAACACGAAGTGTCTTACTTGGTTTAATTTAAGCAAAATTGAATTTTGATTTTTTTCTGAAATTGGTCTAGACTTTACAAATGAAGGTTTGTTAGGTATGTAATTAATATCGCCAAACAAAAAGTTTGCCCTATAATTTTTAAAAAATCTTGTAATTGAATATGCATCAAAAAAATACGTTTTACCTTTTTTACCTAACTTTAAATCTGAAAGAAATTTCCATTCATTTGAGGTTTCAATTTTATTTTGAATTTTATTGTAATAATTAACTCTCGATTTAATTTTTTTTAATTGGTTATTTGAAATACTTTCAAGTATTTTCGGGAGATAAAATTGATAAAAAAAATTAGGAACTAGTAAAGATAAGTAGCCTTTCAAATAAAATAAAAACTTATTATTCTTTTGGTTTGCACAAAGAAATTTCATTCATTTCTAAAATAAAGATAACTTTTCTTGAAGCCAAAGATTTTGAAATTT
>JBELHE010000071.1:0-7962 GCA_042091575.1 Cryomorphaceae bacterium | reverse complement strand
CTCCTTAAAAGGGAGATGCTCTACCAACTGAGCTACCAGGTCTTTTTTTAACGCTTGCAAATATAAGGCCAATAAACATATTAATCAAAGAATATTTCTCATAAATTTGTAGTTATATGTATTCTCTTAAATCAGCTAATTGTTTTAATTCAATTATACTAATTGGTTACATGGGTAGTGGTAAAACTTCAATTGGTAAAAAATTATCTAAAAAATTAAATATTGTATTCATAGACTTGGATAAGGAGATTGAGAAAAAACTAAATAATTCCATATCTCAAATTTTTTCAGATTTAGGTGAGTTAGAGTTTAGAAAAATTGAAAATAAAGTATTAAATGAGATTTTGAATTATAAATATCAATTTATTCTTTCTCTTGGTGGTGGAACTCCTTGTTACTATGATAATATGAATTTAATTTTATCTAAATGTAAAAACACATTTTATTTAAAAGTTCCTTTAAATATTTTATCAAAAAGACTATTTCTAAAGAGAGAAAAGAGACCAATTATTTCTAATATTAATTCACTTTCAAAAATGAATGAATTTGTAGCTAAGCACATTTTTGAAAGACTTCAATATTATGAAAAATCGAATTTTGTAATTGAATCAAATCGAAATGACACGAATCTTTATGTTAGTAAAATAATAGGGATTTTAAACAATAATAGCTTGTAAACTATTTTTTTTGATGCTCAACATAACTGTATCATCATAATTTGTTGATAAAGAGATTCCTTTAAAATCAACTTTGACTGGAAACCTCTTGTGATTTCTATCAATTAAGACAACAGTTTTTATACTTATAAAATCATAATCTAGTAATTTCTTTACTGAGTACATTAAAGTTTTTCCTGTATTTAAAACATCATCAACTAAAAAAGCTTTTTCATAAGAATCAGATGGGTTTAAATCACAATTAATTGAACTCTTAGGATCATTTTTATTTATTTCTATACTTTTAAGAATGACTTCATTAGAACATATTTTTTTTAGTTCTTTAATAATTAATTTAGAAATTTCCAATCCCTTTTGTTTAATTCCAACAATTAATATCTTTTCATTAAACACACTGTTTTCAACTATTTGATAAGCAAGTCGATTACATATTTTTTTTATTTTGTCGTTGTTTAATACTTGGTTTTTCATTCAATAAATTAAAGTAAATCTAAGATAAAAATATTAAGAAAATCGTATCTTGTGCATGATTTTACTATTAAAATTTGAAGTCTAATTCACATATTTATATTTTATCTCTTTTCTTTACTATGATTTTTTTTTCATGTAAAAAGGATGATACAAACATTACTAATATCCCATTAGAAGACTTATCTCAACAATACACTTTAGAAAATGATTCAATAATTCAATTTATGAAATCTCATTTCTTTAATTACGATGATTTTAACGACCTTAGTCCAAACGATTCCCCAGAAATTGTATTTGATTCAATTATTGGTGATAATATAGATAAAACACCTATATATGAACAAGTTTCTACATTACAGATCAGTGTTAAAGATGCAGATGATAATTTAGTTAATCATAATTTGTATTACCATATTATCAGAGAAGGTATAGGAGAAAATCCAACTGTAGCAGATTCTGTTTTTGTAAGTTATAAAGGTCTTTTATTAGATGGTGTTTCTTTTGATACTAGAAAAAATCCAATTTGGATGGAAGCAAAAAATTTGATTAGGGGTTTTCAAGAGTTCTTACCACTGCTCAGCAAGGGTGATATTAGAGTTAACAACAACGGAACATATGAGTTTTTTAATTTTGGAATAGGTTTCGCAATATTTCCATCTGGTCTTGGTTATTTTCAAAGTGGAAGCATAAGTATACCCCCATACTCACCTTTGATTTTTAAAGTAAATATGATGACATTAAACCGAACTGATCATGATAACGATAGTGTTTTAACTATCATAGAAGATCTTAATGGTGACCATGATTTCAATAATGATGACACAGATTCTGATAATATTCCAAACTTTTTAGACGACGATGACGACGGAGATGGAGTCCTAACTATGAATGAATATGATTTAAATAAAGACGGAATTCCAGATGATACTGATGGGGACGGAATACCTGATTATCTAGATTTAGATTAAAATTAACCTTTTCTAGCAATCACCTTTTTACATTTTTCAATAATATTTTCAGAGTTCAATTTATATTTCTTCATTAGTTCTTCTGGCTTACCAGATTCACCAAAAGAATCATTAACCCCCACGAATTCCATCGGACATAAAATATTGTTTACAATCAATCTAGATATTGACTCTCCAAGACCTCCTATTATATTGTGTTCTTCGCAAGAAACAATACATTTTGTTTTACTTAGAGATTCTAAAATTATTTTTTTATCTAATGGTTTAATTGTGTGAATATTTATTACATCTGCGTTAATACCTTGATTAGCTAACTCCTTTGCTGCAATAATAGATTCCCATACTAAATGTCCAGTGGAAACAATTGTAACATCATTTCCGTCAATTAATTTAACTCCTTTTCCTATTTTGAATTTTTGATTTTCATGAGTAAAATTTGGTACTTTAGGTCTTCCAAATCTGAGATAAACAGGCCCAATGTGTTTTGCAATTTCAATAGTTGCAGCTTTTGTTTGATTATAATCACATGTATTAATTACAGTCATTCCAGGAAGCATTTTCATGAGTCCTAAATCCTCTAGAATTTGGTGAGTAGCTCCATCTTCACCCAAAGTAATACCAGCGTGTGAAGCACAGATTTTTACATTTTTATTTGAATAAGCAATCGATTGTCTGATTTGATCATAAACACGACCAGTTGAGAAGTTCGCAAATGTTCCAGTAAATGGAATTTTATTTCCTATAGTCATCCCTGCAGCAATTCCCATCATGTTCGCCTCTGCAATTCCAACTTGAATAAATCTTTCTGGAAACTCATTCTTGAATTCATTCATTTTGAGTGAGCCAGTTAAGTCAGCACAAAGAGCCACTACATTTTTATTAATTCTGCCTAACTCTAAAAGACCAGCACCAAAGCCTGATCTAGTATCATTATTTCCTTTATTTATAAACTCAATCATATTAATAGTCTTTTAGTGTTTCAGGGTTTTGATCTAAAGCAGTTTTTAATTCATTTGTATTTGGAGCAACACCGTGCCATTTGTGAGTTCCCATCATATAATCAACTCCATTACCCATGACTGTACTCATAACTATAACTACAGGTTTACCCTTTCCAGAGGAATTTTTTGCATCTATCATAGCTTCTTCAACTTTTTTCAAATCATTTCCCTCAGAAAGTTTGATAACATGCCAACCAAATGATTCAAATTTTTTAGGAATATCACCTAAATCTAATACATCTTTTAAGTCTCCATCAATTTGTTTTTGATTATAATCAATTGTACATATTAAATTATCAATTTTATTTGCGGATGCAAACATTATTGCTTCCCAGTTTTGACCTTCCTGTAGTTCTCCATCACCATGTAAGCTGTAAACAATATTTTTATCATTATTTAATTTTTTTGCAATTGCAGCTCCAATTGCAACTGACATGCCTTGACCTAAAGAACCACTAGCTATTCTTACACCAGGTAAGCCTTCATGAGTTGTAGGGTGACCTTGTAATCTAGAATTAATTTTTCTAAAAGTATTTAACTCCGAAACTGGAAAGTATCCTGATCTTGCTAACGTACTGTAATAAACCGGTGATATATGTCCGTTTGATAAGAAAAACAGGTCTTCATTACTACCATTCATATCAAAATTATCTTTTCTATTCATTGCTCTGAAAAATAGTATAACAAAAAACTCTGTACAACCTAGTGAACCTCCAGGGTGTCCAGAGTTAACTTTGTTAACCATTCTAACTATATCTCTTCGAATTTGAAAAACTAATTCTTCTAATTTGTTCATATTTCAAAAGTATAATCTCTTTTACTATCATTTTAAAAAATTCACTAAACTTATTAACCAAATAAAGTAATTAATTAACAACATTATATTTTAAAAAAAGTTATTGGGTTATATTTGAAAACAGATGAAATTTCACGTAATAAAACAAGACAATGATACTTCAGCCAGAATTGGATCAATTCAAACAGATCACGGGAAATTTGAAACACCAATTTTTATGCCCGTAGCAACTTCGGCGGCAATTAAAGGAGTTCATGTCAAAGATCTTACAGAAAATGTTAATCCCGATGTAATATTGTCAAATACTTATCATCTTTATTTAAGGCCTGGAATAAAAATTATTGAAAATGCTGGTGGATTACATAATTTCATGAACTGGAATAAAAATATATTAACAGATAGTGGTGGTTACCAAGTTTATTCGCTTTCAAATAATAGAAAAATTAATTCAGATGGTGTTAAATTTAAATCACACATAGATGGATCTTATCACTTTTTTAGACCTGAAGATGCTATTGATATTCAAAGATCAATAGGAGCTGATGTAATTATGGCCTTTGATGAATGTACTCCTTATCCATGTGATAAAATATATGCTAGAAAATCTATGGAATTAACACATAAATGGTTAAAAAGGTGTATTGTAAGATTTAATTCAACTGAAAGTAAATATCTACATAATCAAGTTTTATTACCCATTGTTCAGGGTGGTATGCATAAAGATTTAAGAACAATATCAGCAGAGTTTGTTACATCAATGGATTTGCCAGGTAATGCCATTGGAGGTTTGTCAGTTGGAGAACCACACGAATTAATGTATGAAATGTCAGAAACTGTTTGTAGTATATTACCCAAAAATAAGCCTAGATATTTGATGGGGGTAGGAACACCTCTAAATCTAATTGAAAATATTGGATTAGGAGTTGATATGTTCGATTGTGTTTTGCCAACTAGAAATGCAAGAAATGGGATGTTATTTACATCTGAAGGAACAATAAATATTAAAAATGAAAAGTGGAAAAATGATCATTCACAAATAGATCTTAATGGAAATACATTTGTTGATAGTTCATATACAAAAGCTTATCTGAGACATTTATTTAGTATAAATGAAAACTTAGGAAAACAAATCGCTACAATTCATAACTTGGGTTTTTATAAATGGATTATAGATTCAACAAAAAAAGCAATAAAATCTGGTGAATTTATATCTTGGAAAAATAAAATGAATAAAAAACTAAATAACAGGCTTTAGTGAAAGTTTTAGATAAATATATTCTTAAAAAATTTTTTTCATCATTTTTTGTGATGTTTTTATTATTTATTCCCATTGGTGTGCTTGTAGATATATCTGAAAAGATTGATAAATTTAAAGAATATGACCTTAGCTTTTCCCAAGTTTTAGAATATTATTTTGATTTCATATGGTATTATGGTTATTTTTTAATTCCAATTTTTGTTTTTTTATCTGTTATTTGGTTTACATCAAAACTTTCTAATAATTCTGAGATAGTTGCGATTTTAAGTTCTGGAATATCATACAATAGGTATATGAAACCTTTTATTCTGTGTGGATTAGTAATTTCATCCCTTACTTTTGTATCCGGAATGTTTATAGTTCCAAAAAAAAATAAAAGTTTTAATGAATTTCAGTTTAAATATTTAAGTAAAAATAAAAAGGACAGAAATATTAGTAAATTATTTAAACAGATAAATGAAAACGATTATGTCTATGTTAGTTCATATAACCCAACAAGGAATCAAGCTTATAATTTCTCATACGAAGTCTTTGAAAAAAATGAACTAAAAGAAAAAATTTTTTCACACAATATAAGATGGATTGAAGAGGATAGTTTATACAGACTAACCGATTATTTCAAAAGAAAGTATGTTGGTGATGATGAAATAATTGAAAGTAAAAAAATTTTTGATACTGTTTTTAATTTTTCAATTGATGATCTATCTCCGGTTACTTACCAAGCTAAAACGCTTAACCTATTTGAACTAAATAAATTTATAAATATTGAGAAAGCTAGCGGATCTCCTCTTTTGTCAAGTCATATTCTCGAAAGAAATAAAAGATATACACTTCCAATTACTATTTTAATATTAACAATTCTAGCTGTAGCTGTTGCATCAAATAAAAAAAGAGGAGGTATTGGATTAAATTTAGCTCTTGGTATAATTTTAGCATTTGTTTTTATTTTTTTTGATAAACTTTTCTCCGTTCTAGTTTCCAAATCAGATTTAAATCCTTTCATAGGGGCTTGGCTACCAAATTTTGTTTTTTTATTTATTACATTTTACATTTTAAAAATTGTAAAAAAATAATTTTTTACCCTTTTTTTTAATTTATATTTGAAAAGAGTTTATGGAATATCTTGATTTTGAATTACCATTAAAAGATCTAAAAGATCAACTTGATAAATGCACCTTAATTGGAGATGAAAGTAAAGTTGATGTTAGGGATACATGTAAAAAATTAAAGCTTAAAATTGAAAATACCAAGAAAAAGATATATTCGAATATATCACCATGGCAAAGGGTTCAACTATCAAGGCATCCTTCTAGGCCATATACACTTGATTATATAAATTCATTAACTGAAGGTTCCTTTTTAGAATTACATGGAGATAGAAATATTTCTGATGATAAAGCAATGATTGGCGGATTAGGAAAAATTTTTGACCAAAGCTTTATGTTGATTGGTCAGCAGAAGGGTTATAATATAAAAACCAGACAGTATAGGAATTTTGGCATGGCTAACCCTGAGGGTTATAGAAAAGCTTTAAGATTAATGAAATTAGCAGAAAAATTTTCAATTCCAGTTGTTACTTTTATTGATACGCCTGGAGCATACCCAGGAATTGAAGCTGAGGAAAAGGGTCAAGCAGAAGCAATTGCAAGAAATCTTTTTGAAATGTTCAATTTAAAAACTCAAGTTATTTGTATTGTGATAGGAGAGGGTGCGTCTGGAGGTGCTTTAGGAATTGGTATAGGTGATAAAATTATGATGCTTGAAAACACTTGGTATTCAGTTATTTCGCCTGAATCATGTTCTTCTATTTTATGGAGAAGTTGGGATTACAAAGAGAAGGCTGCAGAAGTTCTTAAACTTACTCCTCATGATATGAAAAAAAATAAATTGATTGATAAAATCATAAAAGAACCACTTGGAGGAGCACATCAAAATAAAGACAAAGTTTTTAACAATGTAAAAAAAGAGATTTATAATACATTTAATGATTTGAAGAAATTATCTATTCCTAAGCTTCTAGAGATGAGATCAAATCGATTTACTTCAATAGGTGTATTCAATGAACTAAACTAGCAATATCAACATTTTTATATTAGTTATTAACAACTATTTGTTTGTTTTAATTGTGTTTATTTATATCAAATTACAGAATGATTATCTAAGTTTAATGTGTGAATAGTATTAGAAATGTAAGTTCAGGTTTAAGCAGTAATACAAGCCCTGTTTATTCAATTCAAAAAGGTAAAATTCCACCACAAGCTGTTGATTTAGAGGAGTTAGTTATTGGAGCTATGATGATTGATAAAAAAGGTGTTGACGAAGTAATTGATATTTTACACCCTGAAGTATTTTATAAACAAAATCACAAGTTAATTTACACAGCTATTATAAATCTTTTCGAGCAACAAGAACCTATCGATATTAAGACTGTTTCACATCAATTAAAAAAAGAAGCTAATCTAAACTTAATAGGTGGAGATATATATTTGGTTGAATTGACTCAAAAAGTTTCTTCATCTGCTCATATTGAATTTCATTCAAGAATTATTTTACAAAAATTTATACAGAGGAAACTCATCGAAATATCATCTGAAATTATTGAAAGTTCTTATGATGAAACAACTGATGTTTTTGATTTATTGGACAGTGCTGAATCAAAAATATATGATATTTCTCAGGGCAACCTTAAAAAAAATTCACAAACTGCCGAAACTCTTGTAATAGCTGCTAAGAAAAAAATTGAAGAAATTTCAAAAAAAGAAGGTTTAAGTGGAATACCCTCTGGTTTTAA
>JBELHE010000070.1:0-8154 GCA_042091575.1 Cryomorphaceae bacterium | reverse complement strand
GAATACTATAATGTAAAATCTCAAGAAAAAGGTTTCAAGAAGTTACCTGCTTTTTTTGATAAAGAATCTACATCGGACTTCCCCCCTCCAAAGGTTACATCAGGCTGGTTAAGGGCGCATATTGATTGTATGTATCATTTTATAAAAGAGATTTCGGATAAGAATTTTTCAAGCAATAAAATTGCTAAATTTAGTGATGGTAATTTTACTCAGACTATTATAGATAATATAAAAAAGTGAATAAATTAAAAGTTAACGCATTGGTAATTGAACCATTAAAAAAAGTCTATTTTAAGGACATTTTTTTATCCAAAAAAAACAAATCAGACGTCAAAATTGACTGGGCAGTTTCATCTGTTTGTAATTCAGAGAGAAGAAGATATAATCTAACTAAATCTGCTTTTGATGATAAGCCATTCATAGGTGGTCATGAAGCTGTTGGATATATAAGTGAAGAAAGCTATCCAAAAAAAAGATATGCTCTTTTACCCCACTCTAATTGTTTAACTAGAAATGATCCAGAAAAGTGTATTTCATGTGAAAATCAAACTGAGAATTTATGTAAAAAAATGAGACATGCAGGTTTAGATAATAATGAACCTAGTGGATTTAGTGATATGATGTTTGTAAATAGAAGTCAATTATTTGATGTATCTGATATAAAACTTGAAATTTCAAGTTTTTTAGAGCCGCTATCGTGTGTAGTTAGATCATGGAATCTTACAAAAGCAAATATTAAAAATAAAAATCTTTCTATTGGTATAATTGGTGGAGGGCCAATTGGATGTCTTCATGCTTTATACTTAAATCAAATAAATAATAAAAGTGAAGTATTTATTATTGAGTCATCAGATAGTAAGAGAGAAATCTTAAAAGATATTTTCAAGGAAATTTCAAATATAAAGATTTTGGATAATTCTATAAGTGATAAATTTGATATAACAGTTATGGCATCATCAAGTTCCTCAGGATTTGAGGAATGTTCAAGATTATTAAAGCCTAAGGGTAAATTAATTCTCTTTTCAGGATTTAATAATACTAACTATCAAAATGAAAGCTATCTTCCTGAGATAATTCATCGGAATGAATTTATCCATTTTGCTCAAAACAGCTTATTAATTGGGAGTAGTGGTTATACAGAAAAAGATTTAATTATATCAAAAAAAATGCTTCAAAACTTTGATAATATAAATAAAATAATCACTGGCAAGGTTTATGGATTAAATTCAAAAGTTATACATAGATATGATGGCACACTTGAAGAGTATAATGAACCTGTTCTAATTAAGGATATCAAAGGCGACTTTAATTCTTCTCATATAAAAATTCAATATTTTAATGAAAACTAAAATCAATATATAATTATTCAGACATAGAAAACATGAAAAAAAGTATATCTATTCTTCAACAAGCAATAACCAATAGTTTGATATTGCTTATTATACAATTATGATATCTTTAGTTAAAAAATAAATTACAATGGATATAAACATAGACTTTCCAAGTAGAGGACACGGGTATGATAGAGAAGATGTAAAAATAATTGAAGAAATCATTTATGATAATGATATTTCTTTGTCTAAAGGCAAGTATGTCCAAATGTTTGAGGAAAAATTTTCTAAATTAATAGGTGTTGATTCATATACTACAATGAGTTGTGCTCATTCTCTTGATATAGCAGCAATGCTTATTGAAACAAATGTTAATGATGAAATAATAATCCCAGCTCACACCTATTGTGCAAGTGCTCTATCTTTTGCAAGGTTTAATGCCAGTATCAAATGGGCTGATATAGATATGGATTCGCTAACAATATCGCTAGAAAGTATTAAAAGACTAGTTACCCCAAAAACAAAAGCGATAGTAGTAGTTCATCTATATGGATTAATTTGTCCAGAAATTGAGGAAATTGTAAAATATGCCACTCAAAAGAATATTATAGTAATTGAAGATTGTGCTCAATCATTAGGAGCATATATAAATAATAAAAGCTGTGGAAGTTTTGGAGATATTTCATGTTTTAGTTTTCACTCACAAAAAAATATTACAACTTTTGGAGAAGGAGGGATGATATCGGTAAAAAGTAAAAAATACTCTAAGTTAGTTACCAGCTATAGGCATAATGGTCATCAGCCTTTTGAAAATCAAGAAAAATATTGGTTACCTGCAATGACAGATGTAAAATTACTTAACAATGATTACCTGCCTTTTAAGTCAACTATTTCTGAAATACAAGGAGCAATTGGTTACAAACTAATGGATAAACTTGATGATTTTACTAAAAAAAGAAGAGCATTATCAGAAAAAATTAGACATTCATTGGAAAAAATACCGGAACTAAGTTTTCAAAAATTTAGTATTAAAGAGTCTCATAGCCATCATTTAATGCCAGTTAAGATTCATTCAAATATTTGGGATAGAGATGATTTGATTTCAAAACTTTTCAATGACTATAAAATAAAATGTGTAATTCAATATTACCCTCTCAATAGATATGATTTATTTGAAAAACTTAATTATGAATCAACAGATTTGAAAAATACAGATCATTTTTTTGATAATATGTTGTCTCTCCCTTTCTCAATTACTTTAAGCAATAAACAAGTCGATTATATTATTGAAAGTGTACATAAATCTATTAGAGAATTAAACTCATGAAATCATTAGCATTTATTCCCGCAAGAGGAGGAAGTAAAGGGTTGCCAGATAAGAATATTAAAAATCTTTTAGGGAAACCTTTAATTAAGTATTCTATTGAATCTGCAAAAAAATCAAATAGAATTGATCACATAGTTGTATCTACTGACTGTAGTAAAATTGCAGATATCTCTCGAGAAAGTGATGTTGAAATATTATATAGACCTGAGTCAGTCTCAAACGATGAAAGTAAGACAATAGATGTATTAAACTTTCATTATGATTTTTTAAAAGACTATGACATAGTTGTAATTCTTCAACCTACTTCTCCATTAAGACCTAAAGAATTAATTGATGAATGTATCAACCAATTTTTAATAGGTAAATATTCAAATTTGGTAACAGGTTATTATTGTAAATTCAAAGAATTTGGATCTCATAATAATATGAGAAGGCAGGATATTAAAGGTTTTTTCTATGATGATGGATCAGTGTATATTTTAACACCATCTTTAATTTACAAAAATCAATGGTCTGGAGATAACATAAAAAAAATAGTTAATGAAAGACAATTTTCTTATGAAATAGATGATGAAATTGACTTCTTTATTCTTGAGCAATTAATTAAAAAGTATGGATAATAAATTTAGAATTTTTAAGCAGGTACCACGATTAATATTTGGTGAAAACTCAATAAATAGAGTCCGAGAACTGGTTCCCAGCTTTGATATAAGTTCAGAGTATATATTAATTGTTTATGATATTTATTTTAGAGATAATACACCTGAAATATTAAAAGAATTTGATAAAGAAATAATCTTCTACGATTCAAAAAAATCTGAACCTAAAACATCTCAAATAAATGATTTTAGAGATAGTATATTGAAATCAAGGAACAATAAAATTCCAAAGCTAATTGTTGCTGTTGGAGGTGGATCTTCAATGGATGTTGGAAAATCTCTTTCCACCCTATTTACAAATAAAAAAAATGCAGAAGATTTTCAGGGATGGGATCTTTTAGAAAACAGAGGTATTCATAAGATTGGAATTCCATCAATTGCAGGCTCAGGATCCGAAGCTAGTAGAACTGCTGTGTTAACTTCCAAAGTTAAAAAAATGGGAATAAATAGTGATTACAGTATGTTTGACTCTATAATTCTTGACCCAAATTTATTAAAAACTGTTCCTAAAGATCAATTTATATACTCTGCTATGGATTGTTACATTCATTGCGTAGAAAGCCTTGAGGGAACATATATTAATACTCTTTCAAGATCATATGCAGAAAGTGCTTTAAAATTATGTACTGAAGCACTAAAATCTGACAATCCTGATTTATCAAAACTATTAACAGCATCTTATTTAGGTGGCGTATCTATTGTAAACTCAGAGGTTGGAATTGCTCATGCTTTATCATACGGATTAAGTCTTGAGTATGATTATAGACATGGTATCGCTAATTGTATAATTTTTAATCATTTAGAGAAATATTATGGTGTTCACGTAAAAATTTTTAAAGAAATTTTAAACATACATAATGTAACATTGCCAGATAAACTATCTACTGGTTTTAGTCAAGATAAAATTAATAAAATGGTTGATACTGCACTACTAATGGAAAGACCCTTAGAAAACGCTTTTGGAAAAAACTGGAAAAATGTTTTTCCAAGAGAAGAAATAAAATCAGTTTATAATAAATTATAATAATGATAATATATGTAGATTTTGATAATACTCTTTGTGTTACTGAAGGAACTGATTATAAAAATTCACAGCCTATAATCAAGAGAATAGAGTATATAAATAAATATTTTGATGAAGGACATACGATAACAATATATACTGCAAGGGGGACTATTTCAAAAATTAATTATTATGATTTAACAAAAAGTCAACTTGATTCTTGGGGTGTTAAACATCATTCTCTAATTGTTGGAGAGAAGCCTGTGTATGATCTTCTTATTGATGATAAAGCAATATCTGATATTGAATTTTTTAAATCAATAGATTAGATCTCTAGATATTTAGATACTATGTTTTATGAATAAATTTCTAATAACTACTGCTGACGAGAGAACATGGCCTGAACAACAGCATGAACTAATTTTTTTAGGAGAATGGTGTAAAATATATTCTAGAAAAGAAAATTGGTTAAAATATAAGAGTCATACATTAAACTATCACTGGAATAATACAGTTAAGTTTAATAAGGATTTCGATTATCTTAAAAAATTACAAAAGAAACTCTTATTAAATGTTTCAAATAGTCTTAATGAATTACATAGGACAAATTTTTCTAATAAATACTGGGAAATTTTAATTGGGGAGTTTATAATGCTTGGTGTTCAAGTGATTTTTGATAGATGGGAAAATATCAAAAATCTAGAGGATAAAAATATTGAAATCAATTCTATTAGATTATCATATGATGACAGTTCCTTAGTCACAAATGATTTGTGGGAACTTCAGTTATTATCATCTACTAATGATTCATGGAATTCTGGATTATACAGCATGATTTTAGATGAATTTATAAAAAATAAATCAATTAAAATCAATCAGATTGATGGCGCTGGCAAAATAACACTACCAATTTATTTTAATAAGTCATTGATAAATATTAAGCATTCTATTCTAAAATTTTATCAAAAAATAGTAGGATTTTTTTTTAATAAGAATCAACCACTAATTATTAACTCTTACTTAAATTATTTTGATGACCTATTAATTAATCTAAAATATAAACGACTTCCGTTATTTATAAATCTTGAAAAGCCAATTAATTCAGGAGAATATGATGTTGGCTATAGAAATTGGAAAATATCATTTGAACCCAATAATCAATTTGAAGAGTTTTTAATTAAGGTTATTCCAGTTATTATGCCAAAATCATATTTAGAGGGCTTTACTAGAATTTCACTTAAAGCTAAATCAAGTAATTTCCCTCAAAATCCTAAGTTTATTTTCACATCTAATATCACATCTGATGAGTTATTAAAAAATTATATAGCCTCTAAAATTGAAAAAGGTTCAAAACTAATTTGTGGTCAACATGGAGGGGGCTACGGATTAGCAAAACTTTCTTCACATGAAGATCATGAGATATCAATATCTGATAGATATTTAAGTTGGGGATGGCATGATATTAAAAGAAAAAAAATATTTCCATTAGGCATAATTAAAAAATCACATATCAAGAAAAAATTAAATACTAATAATTTAACATTAGTACTTAACGCTAATGCAAGATATGGTAATTTTTTATGGAGTAATGTGATATCTTCTCAATGGCTATTGTATTTCAATGATCAGTGTTCTTTTATCAGTAAACTAAACAATAATATTAAGGATAGCTTATATGTGAAGCTGTATCCCAGTGATTATGACTGGGGTCAGTCAAATAGATTAATTAGTTTTTCTAAATCAATTAAATTCTACCCAGAAAGTGTAAACCTCAAAAAAGCATTTCAAAATTCTAGAATATTTGTCTCAACACATAACTCAACAACTTTTTTAGAGTCTATATATTTTAATATTCCAACTGTAATTTTTTGGGATATTAAGATTTCACCTTTACGAGATTCTGTTAATTCAATTTTTAATGATTTAGAAAAAGTAGGAATATTTCATAAATCGCCAGAGTCAGCTGCAATTCACATTAATAAAGTATGGCAAAATGTTGATAAATGGTGGGGTTCTCCTGAGGTAATACTTGTAATGAGTAAATTTAAAGACGAATACTGTAAATCAGATTTTTCATCCAAAAAATTAAAGGACGCGCTTTCTATATAAATTTGTTTTTTAATTTATTTTTAAGTTTTTTTGTTACTTGGTTTAAGTTATCCTTAACCAATTAATTACTTCTAAGATAAGATTGCGACTGGGTATAAAATTCTTTGTTTGACAAGCTAACAAAAAAAAATTTATGAAAATATTATGGATATCATGATTCTGCAGCTTCTATAATATTTAATAAATTTATATTTGTAATATGAACCTAAAAAAAATAAAAAAGTATTTTACTGATTTCTTATTGTCATTTTCAAAACTATTTAGGAATAAGGATAAGTCTAACGACGATGACTCTATCCCTGATGACCATTACCCGCTATACTGATTAAGTCCCTAATTATGAAAAAGGTAAAGTTTTTGTTGGTCCTGACGATTATTTTTTTGTTATTTGAAGTTGTATTCATCAAATTTATTTTCAGTAAAATAATTATTTCATCGAATCTTATTCATTATTTTATTTTGTTTTTTGCTTCAATTATTTTTTTTGAGGTGTCATCTAGAATAGGTTATTTTTTAATTTATAATAAGCCTTACTCTTTTGTCCCTAAAATTAAATTTAACAAGATTTATATTGAGCCTCATCCTTATATACCTTATGTCTATAAAAGAAGCTTTGAAGCTCAAAAAGAAACTAAGGCACCATATCCGTTAAATAAGAACGAGGATTATTATTTTCCAAAACTAATTTCTAATAATTATAGACACAATGATGGAGAATTTGGCAATAGAGATATAATTATCCCTAAACCTATCAACCAATATAGAATTTTATGTTTAGGTGCGTCAACTACTGGAAATTATATTAAGCATAAAGATAAAGTATATAGCTATCCTTTAGAGCTTGAAAAATACTTAAATGAATTACACCCTAATCGGGAAATATCTGTGCATAATTGTGGTCAAGGTGGTTGGAATTCAGCTGAGATAATGATTAATTTCCTTTTAAATCTTTACGACACATCACCTGATCTTGTAATAATTTATCATGGTTATAATGACATCAAGCATTCTCTTACTTCAAATTTTAAATCAGATTATTCTCACTCCAGAAAAAATCTTGCCGAAGCATATCATTTATATAAGATTGCATCATATATTCCAGATATTCCATTGTTAATATATAATGCATTTATTTCAAAAGTATTTCCGTATATAAATCCTAGATATGGAATAAATCAAGCTGTGTCTAAAGGCACTATTAATATTACAAATGAATTTAAAGGAATGGATACCTATGAGAGAAATATTGAGCATATAATTAAAGTCTGTAAAAAAAGTAATATTCAAGTTGTCCTATCAACATTTGCTCATTATATGTATGATAATGTTAAAAAAGATGATTTAAACATAAGGTATCATGAAGGTGTAAGTGAAGAGAATAAGAGAATAACTAGATTAGCGGCTAAGTATAATCTTCCACTTATTGATATAAATAATAAGATTGCTTATAAAGATGAAAATTTTGTAGATTCCATTCATTTTAGTCCATTAGGCATGAAGTTTCTGGCAAATGAGATTGGATTAGTCATTTCTAATTTAATAAGTAATAAAAATAAATAGAATGAAAATATTAGGCATATCATGTTACTATCATGATTCTGCAGCTTCAATAATAGTTGACGATGAAATTATTGCTGCAGTTCAGGAAGAAAGGTTTACTAGAATTAAACATACTCCATTATTTCCATTAAATTCTATAAAATATTGTCTGGAAGAAACAGGAAT
>JBELHE010000069.1:0-8286 GCA_042091575.1 Cryomorphaceae bacterium | reverse complement strand
AGTTAGGAGTATGCATCTGTTTGTGACCATATGAATTTAATAATGGTCTTAAATCATCAACGCCTATAAACAAAATATTTTGCTTTTGCTCTTGAGAAAAATTTGATATTATAAAAAAACTAAAGAAGTAAAACAATAAATATTTAATTCTCATATTTATTATGATGTATTTGAATTATTATGTAAATGAAAAAAGGAGGATAATATTTCCTCCTTTATTTCAAAATTTTATAAACTATTTATTTCTAGCTTCATTAGAAGCTTTTAAAATCTGTTGAGCTTTTTTATTACCAAATTGTTCTGTGAGCTTGGCTTTTAAATTCTCATATCCTTTTCGATATATTAATCTTTTTTCCTCATTCGATGATGCATTACTTTCTTTAACTTTTATTGCATTATCAACAATTTGAGCTAAATGAATTTTTTTAAAAAATTGTGCATCTTCATCTCTCAGTTCTAATTTATCAATAACATAACTGGATATCATATCAGAACGTTTTTCTTGAGATTTTGTAGCATTTTGTGAAAATGTTACAAAAGGAATTGTAAAAATTATTAATAAAAAAATCTTCTTCATTTAATTAATCAACTCATTAGTATTAATTTCACTCAAAGGAATTGGCATTTTCATAATTTCATTTGGATCAGTTGAGAATTTAACTTCCAAATTTGCAGCATACTTTTTAGCACCAACACCAACTTTTTGTCCAATAGAATTATTATGAGGATTAAGTATTTTGTTAACAAAATATTGAACACCTCTTCTACGGACGTGCCAAGAATCATGTCCCTCACCTATTAACTCAAATTTATATTCATCCATAATTGCATCCCTAAATGCTGATTGTCCTTGAGAAAATTGAGTTCTAGCAGTTACTCCAGCTCTATCTAAAACAGGTTGTAAATAAGTCATTTGTTGACCATTTCCAAGCTCATTGGATATTTCTGCAAGCATTAATAATAATTCTGCATATCTATAGACTACAACATTCTGACTATTAAATTGATTGTTATGAGCTTTATCTTTTTCAGTCCATTTAAATAAATAAGGATGTGCAATTGCAAACCTTCCTCTAGATGGATTGTGAGGATAAACTCTTATCAGTCCAGCTGGGGGTGTTCTATCAGATC
Organism: Cryomorphaceae bacterium; assembly: GCA_042091575.1. Classification (GTDB taxonomy): domain Bacteria; phylum Bacteroidota; class Bacteroidia; order Flavobacteriales; family Flavobacteriaceae; genus Eutrophosalina. Next base: position 7,155 of record JBELHE010000069.1, on the reverse strand, counting down.
TTTGATATTCAGAAAGATATGTTGCTTTATAACGACTATCAGGATATGTACTTAAATTGTTAGCATTCCAATTTGTATTTCCACCATAAGCTTTCAAATGTTTATCATGCTGAAAAGCACTTACTCTAAACCAACCAAAATGCATTCCTGCTTTATATTTCCAAGGTGTAAAGTTTCTACCCATTTGAGAGTTTGTTGCATCCTGAGATATCTGTAATTCAAATATAGATTCAGCAGAATTCTCTCCTTGAACTGTAAATAAACTTCCATAATCATTAACTAACGAATATTGACCATAAACTGATTGAGCTGCTTGATTAGCCAAATTCCAGTATTCCGAAGAACCCCCACTAGTTTGTAAATCATTATTGGTAGCTATTGTCATATATACTTTAGCTAGTAACATGTTTGCAGCATTTGCTTTAGGATATCCAACACCAGCATTTCCGTTAAGTAAGGAAGCTGCATTAGTCGCGTCTGAAATTATTTGTTGAAAAACTTCGGACTTAGTTGATAAAGCTTTATTAGTATTGCCTGATGAGGGCAATTCTAGCCATAATGGAACATCTCCAAACAAATTAGCTAACTCAAAATAGCTCCAAGCTCTAACAAAATAAGCATGACCAGCAACATCATTAAAGGTTACTTGATCATTACTTGATGGCGAAGATGTCGTATTAATATTGGCAATTGCTCCATTACATCTAGCTATAGCTTGATATAAACCCTGCCATACAAATGAAGCATCCATATGATAACCTGGTTTTAATGAAACTAATGTAGACATATCACGTGTATTAACTCGGTTACCTCCTTTTCCAGTAAACATCAACCCTGAATACAAGTTCGTTATAAACAACCTTCTTTCTTGAGTGTTATAAGTTGTCAATGATTGATAGATACCATCTCTAGCGGCTTGAGCACTCTGAGCATCTGTGTAAATTGTTTCATCTAGAAAAGGAGGTTCCTCATCTAAATCACACCCGATGATAAATAGAACGGGTAGTGTAAAAATTAAATATTTAAAATATTTCATTATTTCTGATTTGTTAATTAAATTTTTCATGTTTTTTTAGAAATTTAAATTTATACCAACTAGGAATGATTGAGAGTTTGGCTTATTGTTCCAATCTGTTCCCTGTATTAAACCATCATATAAAAATGATGTAATTTCTGGATCATATCCAGAATAGTCAGTCCATGTAAATAAATTTTGTCCAGTTACATAAACATTAGCAGATTCAATAAAGGTTACTGAATTCATTGGAACATCATAGCTAACAGTGACATTGTTTAATCTAAGATACGTTCCATCTTCTATTACTCTGTCCATTAATGCACCAAATAGATTTGCTGAATAACCTAGTCTAGGGTATTCATTTGTTGGATTACTTTCAGTCCATCTGTCGTGATAAGCGTCGCTTAAAACATTTCTATAAGTTCCTTCAGCCCAGCCCATTCTGTATAGGTTACCATTTACAATTTCATTACCACTAACACCATTAAACAAAGCGCTAACTGACAATGACTTGTATGAGAAATCTAAATTGACTCCATAAATAAAATCTGGATTTGGGTTACCAATAACAGTTCTATCATCTAAATTAACCTGACCATCACCATTTAAGTCTAAAACTTTTATATCACCAGGTTGTGACATCGCGCCATTAATAGTATACATTTGATCTCCACTTTGGAATATACCATCTGTTTTCCAACCGTAGAACAATCCAACTTCTTCACCTTCCATGAATATATTTACAGGAAACTTTATGCTATTTCCTCTACTTGGTGTATTTCCAAAGTAATGAGCTCTTTTTTCAGTGTTATAAGTTCCATCACCGTTAGCAACTAATACGTTACCTGGTGTTAAACCAAGATTTTGAATTTCTGTTTTGTTAAAAGCAATATTTCCTCCAATATTTAAAGAAAAATCACCACTATCAACAATTGCAAAATCTAAACCAACTTCAAGTCCTCTATTTTCCAAAGCTCCTCTGTTAATCAAAATACTACTGAATCCTGATGATGTAGGAATTGGGCTTTGTTGTAATAAATCTTTAGTTGTTTTTTCATAAATATCAATACTACCTGCAATTTTACCATTTACAAATCCAAAATCAACACCAAAGTTTAATTGTTCAGTTGATTCCCAAGTTAAATCAGGGTTAGCAATATTAGCTAATATTAAAGGTACTGTGGTCCCATTACTGCTTGTAGCATATAAACTGGAAGAAGCTCCATAATTGGATAAGGTTCCATAAGGTCCAATTCCGTGATTACCAATTGCACCCCATCCAGCTCTTACCTTTAGTGTAGAAAAAAGATCAAGATCTCTTATAAATTTTTCACTTCCAGCTCTCCATGCAAAAGCAAAAGATGGGAATACGCCATATTTATTACCTTCTGCGAACTTAGAAACTCCATCTCTTCTAAAACTTGTAGTTAAAGTGTATTTATTTTTAAAGGTATAATTTACTCTTCCAAGTATTGAAAAAAGTTGTTGATCAGAAGCTCTTAATAGTAAAGGAGTTGAAATAACTTGACCTAAAAAAGGTTGAGCAGTTCCTAACTGAGCTGTTACAAAATCTTCAACAGCATAAACGCTACTTTCAACATCTCTCACGTCATAAGTCACACCTAATGCTGCATTAACTCTATGATTTTTATTAATATTTCTGTTATATCTCAAAAAATTATTTACTTGATAAGTAAGAGCATTTAGTTTCATGTTTTGAAGCATACCATTTGCATTGGCGCCTTGCCAAGTTGTAAGGCCATAAAATCTGCTTCTATTTTTATCTCTTAAATTACCTCCAACTTTAAATTCATATTCTAAACCTGGAGTATTGAATTTATATTTTACAGCTAATGAAGCAATCAATCTATTTTCCCTAGACTCATCTGTAAAATCATTTATCCAAGAATATGGGTTCGAAATAGTATTACCGTCAACAAAATCTTCAACATTGTCTGCGTCGTTTGGTACAATTGGATTGTAAGTTAAAGTTTGTTGAGTAAAGCTTTGATCACCTCCAATTAAATCTCCACCTTCCGCAAAATCTGATTTACTAAAAAATGAACTTAAACGTGCCTCAATTCTAACTTTTTCATTTAAATCGTAATTTAAATTAAGTCTTATATCTTGAGTTTTAAAACTTGAACTTTCGATTAATCCATTTAAATCATTAAATCCAGCAGAAAGATAATAATCACCTTTATCATTACCTCCCGAAAATGATACACCAAAATTGGTACTCACACCAGTATCATAAACCTCATCTTGCCAATCATAAACCTGGTTTGGTGTAGTATCAACTGTAGATGTTTGATCTCCTGATTGGTCATATACAAATGAGAAAACTTGGTCTCCATTGACGACATATCTATCAGTCTCACCAGCACTTGCTCTAATAGAGTTTTGATACATGGCATATCCTGCACCATCTAACATGTCATATGTGTTAGTGATGTCTCTGACTGTTGTGGTTACATATGCATTAATTTTACCTTTTTCATCGTCACCACCACTTTTAGTTGTAATAAGAACAACACCATTAGCGCCTCTTGAACCATAAATAGCAGTAGCAGATGCATCTTTTAAAACTTCTATTCTTTCAATATCTCTTGGATTTAAACCATTTAAACCACTTTGAGCTTCTTGACCAGTATTACCAGATCCTGTAGGAATCACATCCTCACCAGCTGATGAAATAATTACACCATCTATAACATAAAGTGGCTCATTATTTCCTCTTAAACTATTAGTTCCTCTAATTCTTACACTTACACCAGAATTTGGATTAGCAGAATTTTGAGTTACCTGAACACCAGCGGCTCTACCTTGTAAAAGTTGATCAACGGTTGCAGATTGTCTTGAAACTTCATCCTCAACAACTACTGAACTAACAGCACCAGTTAAATCTCTTTTTAAGACTGTACCATAACCAACTACAACAACTTCATCTAAAGCCTCGGTATCGGGTTGTAAATTAATATTTACTGAAAGTTGATTACTGACATCAACTTCCTGATCAACATATCCGATATATGAAAAGACTAGCACATTGGATGAATCGCTGGTAATTGAGATGGAAAAATTTCCATCAAAATCAGTAATTGCACCAACAGATTCGGAACCTTTGAGCTGGACGGTTGCACCAGGTAAAGGGGTTCCATTTTCATCATTTACAGTTCCACTTATGTTTTTGGACTGGGCATGAATAAAGAATGGAAAGATTAAAAAAATAAATAAAATTTTCTTCATTTTTAATTAGTTATCATTATTAAATATTCAATATAAGAATTATATATTGAAAATTTATAAATTTAAAACGTTTTCGTTTGAGGGATTATCAATTCTAAAGGATAATTAATATTGATTGGAAAATTATTTGAAATAAGCGAAATCATTTTCGTAACTAATAATGTTGTGAATAATAATCCTCAGAGTTTAATTTATTTTTTATGAAATCTGGGACTTTGGTCCATTGAGATTCCTTGTCTAATGGATGTAATGTTGGTTTTAAAAGTGGCATTTTTTCATGAAGAAGAAAATCTTTTTGAGAAACCATCCAATTTTCTAACTCAATTTTTAATCTACTAATTTGATTTTTATATTTTTTGCTTTGAATTAAATTTTTCATCTCATATGGATCTTTATCTAAATCATAAAATTCCTCGAATGGAATATTTTTAAAAAACTCAGCGCCCATTTTAATAAACTCATTTTTTATAGAGTTTTCGGAGTAATTATTCTTGTAAACTTCAATTGAATTAAAATTAATTATGTATTTAAATCTTTGGTCTCTTACAGACCTAGAGGGAAACACTTTTGCATTCCTAACATTTTGTCTTGTAGAAACACCATATGTAAATCTTCTTTCATTTTTGAACCCCTTCAGAGAATTAAAAAAACTATATCCATCTAAATTTTTTGGCACTTTATTTCCTGTTGATTCAATTAATGTTGGTAGAATATCTACAAGATTTACCAAATCATTATTTACAGTTCTAGGTTCTACAACTTCGGGCCATCTGATTATCAAAGGAATTTTTAACCCCACCTCACTAACACTCCACTTTCCTCTCAAACCATGATCTGATGCATAGACGAAAAGAGTTTCTTTTGCTAAATTGTTGTTATCAATAAAATTTAAAATCTCAGTTAACTGAATATTGTCATTTTTAATATTTTCATAGTATCCTTTTTGATTATACATTGGATGTTTTTTTGAGTAGGGAGCTTCATAAATTTCTTCATCTTTAAATTGTGTTTCTTTAGGAAAAGGACCATGAGGATAATCCGATGTAATAAACATGCAATATGGTTTTTTTGCATTTTTTATGTAATCTTTTATTTTTTCCATCGGTAAGGACTTTCCTTCATTCTTGAAATATTTTGACCAATTAAAAACTGAACTTGGGTTAACATGACTTTTTCCTGCTAATACAACCTCATATCCATATGACTGTAAATAATCATTTACATCCATTAAATTTTTTTTTACAGGCAAGTGATTAGCATAGCAACCGTTTTTTATGGGATACAAACCAGTAAAAATCTGCGATCTACTAGGGGCGCATATAGCTTGAGTTGTATATGCATTTTTAAACTTCATACCTTCATTAGCTAATCTATTAACAGCTTCTGATGGAACCAAGTTATTACCATAAACGTTATAATCAATCTGATCTTGATCGTCAGAGATGTAAAAAATAATATTTGGCTGATTTTTTAGTTCGACTTCACTTATAAATAGAAATGAAATTATATATATATATAAATTAAGAAATGTACTGATCATTATCAAACTTAGCTTAATTAAATATACAAATCAAAAAATAATTGTAAAGAAGCTATAAATAATTAAATTTGCCATCAAATTCAGGTCGCGTAGCTCAGCTGGATAGAGCATCTGCCTTCTAAGCAGACGGTCAAAGGTTCGAATCCTTTCGCGATCACACTAAAACCTCAGCGCCTTTGTTGGGGTTTTTTTTTTAATTAAAAAGTTTAAGGCTTTAATAAAAATTCGAAAATTTGATCCAATCTTTTATTCCATGAAACAGCATTGTGTTTTTCTCCAGGAAATCTAATATTCCTGAAGTTTTTATAACTATATTCCTTCTCACTAAAAATAGTATCAACGTAAGGAGCATAATCGACATAATAGCTATCTAAATCACCTTTTGCATCTCCGTAATCAAACCAAATACGATGATCTTTCGCACTAGGAATATTATCTTTCATATAATTAAAAATAGAAAATGGAATATGCTTATCGTACTTACCATTTTTATTTCTTCCAATACCCACCCAGTGAGTTGATATGCAGGCTGCTCTGGAAAAAATTTCAGGATATTCAAATATTGCATACATTGAAATCAACCCTCCCATACTTGAGCCTGAAATATATGTTTCATCAGCTTCCACATTTACACTAAAATTTTTATCAATAAATGGTTTAAGCTCATAAACGATAAATTTTAGGTAGTCATCTGCTATCAGACTAGTATTCTCATTTCGGTTTTCATAATATTTTACTAAAGAATCTTTAAAACTTTTTTCTAAATAATTAAATGATTTCGCAGGATAATATTCATTCCACCTTGTAATGCCTGTATTATAAATTCCAACAATAATAAAATCTTTTACTTTGTTTTGATCTAATAATTGAGTAGCTACTTGATCAGCTTTCCACTTTGACCCCCAACCTGTACTTTTTTTTCCAAAAAGCGAACCACCATCGTGCATAAATATAACAGAGTATTTTTTTTTATTACTGTAATCTTGAGGAACCCAAATATCAATATTTCTTGATTTTACATGTTCAGAGGGAAATTCATTAACTCTAAATAGATGTCCAGAATATAATTCAGCATCATTTTGATCAAGTTTAATAATTTCTTGACTAGAAAGAGAATTTATTAACAACAACATAAAAATACATTGAAAGACTTTTTTCATTTTTTTTTATTTAATTGGATTCTAAAATAACCATTATACTTTAAACATAAATTCGTATTTTTTTATTTGAATATTTACTAACTTTTCAAGATCAAACAACTAATGAAGCAAATAGTTAATTTAATTGCTATTTTATTAATTTTTAGTTCATGTAAAGATCTAAAAATTTCAGAAAAATTTGTTTTACT
>JBELHE010000068.1:0-8368 GCA_042091575.1 Cryomorphaceae bacterium | reverse complement strand
GATTTCGGCAGAATTGATGGCCTAGTGAATAATGCCGGGGTAAATGATAATATTGGACTTGAAAGTGGAAATTATGATAATTTTTTGGAATCAATTAAACGTAATCTGGCTCATTATTATCTAATGGTAAAATTGACACTTCCTCAATTAAAAAAAAACAAAGGATCTATAGTAAATATCGGATCTAAAATAGCTGATACCGGCCAAGGAGGAACTTCTGGCTATGCAGCATCGAATGGTGGACGAAATGCGCTAACTAGGGAGTGGGCAACAGAATTACTTCCCTACGGAATTCGCGTAAACTGTGTCATTGTTGCTGAATGCTTAACTCCTCTGTATGAGAAATGGATAAATAGTTTTAATAATCCTAAAGAAAAATTAAAATCAATAATTGAAAAAATTCCATTGGAACAACGGATGACCAAGACCTCTGAAGTTGCAAATTCAGTTGCTTTTTTACTTTCAGAAAAATCAAGCCATACAACGGGTCAATTAATTTATGTTGATGGTGGATATACTCATTTAGATAGAGCTTTAAATTATAATAAATGAAATCAGAAATTAATTACAGATTTCCCTCTGTTGAAGATTTACGTAAAAGAGCGAAATCAAAAATACCAAAATTTGCATTTGAGTATTTAGATGGTGGATGCAACAATGATGTTAATCTAAAAAAAAATACTGATAGAATTAGAGATATAGAACTTAAACCAAAATATTTAGTTGATTACAAGAAGCCTAATTTAAAAACAAAACTTTTTGGACACACTTATGATGCACCATTTGGAGTATCCCCTGTTGGATTACAAGGTCTAATGTGGCCAAAATCACCAGAAATCTTAGCTAAAGCTGCATTTGAACATAACATTCCATTTATTTTAAGCACTGTCACAACAGCAAGTATTGAAAGTATAGCTGAGTTAACTGAGGGTAAAGCCTGGTTTCAACTCTACCATCCATCAGAAGAAAAGGTAACGAAAGATATATTAAGACGTGCAAGTGAAGCCCAATGTCCAGTACTTATTATACTTGCTGACGTTCCCTCATTTGGTTATCGCCCAAGGGATATACGAAACGGACTATCTATGCCTCCAAAAATGACAATTACAAATATCATAAACGCTATTAAAAGGCCTCATTGGTCATTAAAAACATTAATAAACGGACAACCTAATTTTGAGATATTAAAACCATACATGCCAAAAAATTTAAATCTGAATCAATTAGGGAAATTTATGGACATTACTTTTTCAGGTCGATTGAATGAAGAAAAAATTAAAAAAATCCGTGATATATGGAAAGGAAAACTTGTATTGAAAGGTGCCGAATCTTTACATGATGTTGAAAAAGCTTACAAGCTTGGTTTGGATGGTGTTATAATTTCTAATCATGGTGGGCGACAATTAGATGTAGGTCAAGCTTCAATTGACTCTCTAAAAACTATTCTTCCTAATTATAAAGACAAGATAACTTTAATGATGGATAGTGGTATTAGAGGAGGTGCTGATGTAGCAAGAGTTATGGCTACTGGAGCTGATTTTAGTTTTATGGGCCGTACATTTATGTACGGTGTTTCTGCCTTGGGAAAAAATGGAGGAAATCATACCATAGCAATGCTTAAAAAGCAATTAACACAAGTAATGGAACAATTAAGTTGTGGTGAAATTTCTGAACTACAAGAAAAAATGATAAAATGAAGAAATCAACTCGACTTTTATCTAAAAATCTTTTACTACCATTTATTTTACTAACCTCATTATTTGCACTTTGGGGTTTTGCCAATGCAGTCACTGACCCTATGGTTCAAGCTTTTAAAAAGGTTTTAGAATTATCTAATACTCAAGCAGCTTGGGTTCAAATGGCCTTTTATGGCGGTTATTTTTGTATGGCACTACCTGCAGCATTGTTTATAAGAAAATATTCCTATAAAGTTGGCATTTTGATTGGTCTAGGATTATATGCAACAGGAGCATTATTATTCTATCCAGCTGCAATTTCAGAAGAATTTTGGTTTTTTTGTATCGGTTTATATATATTAACTTTTGGGCTTGCTTTTTTAGAAACTGCTGCTAACCCATATGCACTTGCAATGGGACCTAAAGAAACAGCTACACAAAGATTAAATTTTGCTCAATCTTTTAATCCTCTAGGTTTAATTTTAGGCTTGTTTGTTGCTCAGCAGTATGTTTTAAAAAAACTACAATCTGATGATATTAGTGATTATAATGCATTGGATGAAATTTCAAAAAATCTTATTAAAACTTCAGACTTAATGGTTATTCGTGATCCATATGTAATTCTTGGATTAGTAATTTTAGTAGTTTTTGTTCTATTTGCAGTTAGTAAAATGCCTCATTCAAAAGATGATGATCTTAATGATAGTGTGAGAGATATTATTAAGAAATTAATTATGAATAAAAATTATGTTCGAGGTGTTATAGCACAAGCCTTTTGCGTTGGAGCTCAAATTATGTGCTGGACGTATATTTATCAATATGCTGAAAATATTAAAATTGATAGCGTATCGGCTGGCTACTACCAAATGGTTGCATTTGTAATTTTCTTTGTTGGAAGAGCAGTCGGTACATATTTATTGAAATATATTAAAGCTGGCAATTTATTAAAATATTATGCAATTATTGCAATAATATTTACTCTCGGAGCAATTATAATTGAGGGTGTTACTGGATTATGTTTACTGGTTGGAGTATCATTTTTTATGTCTATTAACTTTCCTACAATTTATGGGTTGTCGTTGGGTAATTTGAACAATGAAGAAAGTAAAATTGGATCAGCTGGTTTAATAATGGCAATTGTTGGGGGTGCGCTGATGCCCAAATTACAGGCTATAATAATTGATATTGGTGGATATGCTGTTAATGATATTAGATTTTTAGGTATATCTGAGATTAACTTATCTTTTTTTCTTCCTATTATATGCTTTATTTATATAGCAAAATATGGTTTAATAAATAATCAATAATCATATTGTTATCATATCGGTTTCAAAAATTATCTTTCAGTATCATTGTATAATCAATTATAAAAAAGTTTTGTTAATTTAAAATAAACTTGAAATATGAGACTAATCTATTCTTTTTTATTTGTTCTATTTTTTTCTTCAACAAATGCACAAAATAACCGAAATGGAACAATTTCTTTAGGTGGAGATTGGGAAATAATTTATGATGTAAACAATGAAGGTAAAATAAAAAAATTTCATTCAAATGTGGGTTTTGATAATGGTTACATTGAAGAAATAACAGTACCAAGTGTATGGGAAAGATTTAAAAAAGATTATGAAGGTGTTGTTTATTACAGAACTAAATTCAAAGTAGATAAATCGAAAAGAGAAAATAAAATTCATCTAAATTTTAATGCATCAAATTATATTACGGAGGTTTTTTTAAATGATAATTCTGTAGGCTTTCATGAGGGTGGTTTCACCCCATTTAATTTTAATATTGAACATATAGTTGATTTTGATAAAGAAAATATTTTAATTGTTAAAGTTTTAGGTCCAATTACTATTCAGGAAAAAATAATTGATGGTATTGGTCAAATGGAAACACCTCAATGGAGAGGATCTTATACTGGTGGTATATGGCAAGATGTTTTTTTATCATTTACTGGTCAAACACACATTAATGATATTTTTATAAGGGGAAATCATAAAAATGGAGAAATTAAAATAGAAAATGAAATTATCAATGGATTAGGTGATGGTTTATATAAGTTAGTATTTGATATTGATAATGTAAAAATATTAGAAAAATTTATTGAATTGAATAATTCAAATCTTAAAGTTACTGATGTTACAAACATAAAAATTGATAATCATGTGGTTTGGTCACCAGATAATCCTAATATCTATAATTTAAATGTTAAGTTATTTGAAACAGATATTAATTCAAAAGACACTTTATACAATATTTTAGATAATGTAAATGAAAAGTTTGGATTAAGAGAATTTACTGTAAAAAACAATAAGTTTTATTTAAATGATGAACCAATTTATTTAAAGGCTGCATTTTTTGAAGGTTTATACCCTGTTAAACTTTCATATCCTGATTCCAAAAAGATGATGATTAAAGAGATTCAAATGGCCAAAGATGCTGGTTTTAATATGATAAGACCTTGGAGGAAACCTCCCCCTAAGCAATGGCTTCATCTAGCAGATTCTCTAGGTGTTTTAACCGTTGGCAGTATGGCTATTGAATGTATGGATATGCCAATTGAAACTGCATATCTTCCAAAAAGAGTAGAAAATGAAATAACTGAATCAATCTTGAGAGACAGAAATCATCCCTCGATTGTTCAATGGGAACTATTTAATGAAATAAGAAGGCCAGTGTTAGCTAATATGCTAAAACCAATGTCATTAAAAGCTAGAGAATTAGATCCTACAAGACTAATTTTAGATGAATCTGGTGGGTGGGCTGAAGGAGCAAACTTGTATCTACCATATAGTAATAAAGCATTTAAGTTTAATGACATCCATAACTATCCTGGCCCAAATATTAATAATAACAAATTTGATGGGTTTTTAACAATTGGAAATACAGACGAGGAAAATAAAAGGAGAAGATTAAATGCAAGAACACCTGGAAGAAATGTTGTTCCAAATCTCCCGTCATATGTTTCAGAAATTGGATATGGAAGTTTACCAGATCTGGAGGAAAATGAAAAAGATTTTATATCAAAAGGAAATCCAATAACATATCCATATTTATATCATATAAATTACAATAAAGAGATTAAGAGTAAACTGGTTGAAACTGGTTTAATTAAAGTTTTTAAAACTGCCTCTAATTTTTATAAAAAACAACAAGAAATTCACGGTATTGCTAATAAAAGAATGTTGGAGGCAATAAGATCAAATCCAAATATAATTGGTTATTGTGTACATGCATTAACAGCTGGGGATTGGATAATTGGTGCGGGGTTGTTAGATATTTGGAGAAACCCAAAAGGACTTGCTTACGATAAAACTAAAGAAGCAAATAAAGCTAAAATAGCAGTACTTAGAACAAATAAAAGAAATTATTTTTTTGGAGAAAGTATTTTCATATCTACAATTTTAATAAATGAAAACAAAATAGAAAAAAATAAGATTCAACTAAAAGTTCTTAAGAAATCAAATAAAAAAAGTGAACTAATATTTAGCGATATAAGGTCTATTAATATTAAAAATGGCATTACTGAACTCAAAAAAATTAATTTAGAAAGCAACATCTCACCAGGTGAATATGAAGTTCAAATATCGTTAATGAATGATCTTAACGAATATTATACTAATTCAATAAATTTCAATGTTTTTTCAATATCTAATTATGATAGAGTTAAAAATGTTGCTATTCTAAATGATGACAAAAAAATTATTCAATTTTTAAAAAAGTATAATATTAATTATGAAATTTTTAATGAATTTACCAAACTTGATATTCCAGTTATTATAACTAATATAAACACTGAAGTTGTTAATTCCAACGATGGTAATGTTATTGAAAAAAACAAATCAAATAAATTAAATAATTTCAAAAAGAAAATAGACAGAATAAATAATTTTGTTTTCAAAGGAGGTAATGCCATTTATCTACAAATTCCTGGAAAAACAAGAAAAAGAATTGGTCCAAACCTTACTTTTGTTGCTGATGGTATTGATTATCTTCCAACCAAACCAATAAAAAATATTTCACAAGGATTATGGGACGGTATCTTACATATAAATTCTAAACATAAATTTTTTGAAAACCTGCCAATAAATGTTAATATGTCTGGTATTTATGAAAATATTGCACCTTCAATTAGTCTAAGAAATTTTAAAGGAAATAACATAGTGCAAACCATAGCCTTTGATAGAATTCCAGAGGGTAATATTATGAAAAGAAATTATATTGGCTCTGGAGAAGTTTGGTCTGGATCTGACTTATCTGTGGTTGAACATGGTAAAGGAAAAATGGTACTATCAACTCTTAAAATACTGGAAAACCTAAATACTGATCCTGTTTCTGAAATTCTATTATTGAATATTATTAACAATACTAAATAAATTAAAAACTTCATTATAAGTTTTTCAAAACCATAAATTCTAATTATTATACTAAACTCAAAAAATTTTAAGATAATTTTTGAAAATTTATAGATAAGCCGTGAAAGTTTCTAAGGAATTTGTATAACTAGCTTTATTTAAAGATGGTAAAAATAACTAATATCGAAACATATGTCTTAAAAGACTCTCTGGATAAGAATTTTTTCTTTTCACAATGGAGTTATAGTGAAAGAAGTATTTGTATTGTAAAAATAACCTGTGATGATGGGACTTATGGTTGGGGAGAAGGCTACGGCCCAGCAAAAATTGTAGAATCAGGAATTGATTTTTTTAAAAAGTTTTTAATTGGTGAAAATCCAATTAATAATGAAGTCATATGGACTAAAATGTATAGAAAATCTCTTGATTTTGCTCGCAGAGGTGTTTTAGTAGCATCCATTAGTGCCATAGATATAGCGATTTGGGATATTAAAGGAAAATTATTAGGTCTTAGTGTTGGTCAACTTCTTGGAGGTCTTCACAGAGAAACTATTACACCATATGCAACTGGAATGTATTTTACAGATAAGAAAAACCCTTCAAAAGACTATAAAGTTGAAGCTGAACAGTATTTAAAAAATGGATTCAAGGCGATTAAAATGAAGGTTGGTTTAGGTGTAATTAATGATTTAAATAATGTAAAATACCTAAGATCTATAGTTGGACCTAAAATAAAACTCATGATTGATTCTAATCATGCATATACATTTAGTGAAGCTTTAGAGCTTACAAGAAAACTAGAACCATATGATATTTCATGGTTTGAAGAACCAATTTCTCCTGAATTTTATGAACAATATTCAGAATTAAGAATAAAATCAAGAATACCTATCGCAGGTGGAGAATGTGAATATCTTAGATTTGGTTTCAACCAATTAATTAAAAATAAATCAGTGGATATAATTCAACCTGATATTTGTGCTTGCGGAGGATTGACCGAGGTGAAGAGGATTTCTGCTCTTGCCACTGCTAATGGAATTGACATTGTTCCTCACACTTGGGGAAGTTCCATTGGCTTACACGTAGCTCTACATTTTATTTCAAACTTGGAATCAATTCCAGGAAGAATGAATAAGTCAGATTTTTATCTTGAATATGATCAAACAGAGAATGCATTGAGAGAAAATTTAACTCTTCCTAAAGTTGAAATGATTGATGGAAAAATATTAGTACCTAAATCCCCAGGGCTAGGCTTGGAGGTTAACGAAGATGCTCTTAATATTTATACCAAAAAAACAATTGAAGTAAAAAATCTTAAAAAATTAATTAAGCAAAATTAGTTAGAAAAATTAATTTCCTGATACATATATTTAAATTCACTTGCTGTAATCCCTTTTACAGACTTAAATACGCGATTAAAACTAGAAAATGAGTTAAAACCAGTATCGTCACAGATCTGGGAGATAGTCTTATTGCTATTAATAATCATTTGACAAGCCTGACTTATTCTAAATTCTCTTATAAACTCAAAAGCAGTTTTATTTGTTCTTTCCTTGAAATACCTACAAAAAGAGTTTGTGGTCATGTATGAAATTTCTGCTAATTCCCTTAATGAAATTTCTCTGTAGAAATTTTCAGTAATAAAATTTATAACTTTTTGGAGCCTTTCATCATTACGACTTTCAGAAATATTCTTATAACTATCTGAGGTTAATAATCTAAAATTCTGAATGCTGGAAATCTTATTTAAAATATTTAAAAGTTGAATAATTCTTTCAGCTCCAACTGCTTCAGACAAACTAATAAAATCACTAGATAATGAATAGCTTTTAGAAACAGGAAATAAAATACCCCTTGATGATTTAATAAGTAATTGCTTAATTTGAATGAACTCTGGAACATTATCAATAATTTGACTAATAAGTAATTTACTAAATTTGACTACTACTCTATCATGGTCATTATCTTCTAAATTAGTTTTAAACAAATGTGGAAGATTACTTCCGCAAAAAACTAGTTCATTAGAACCGTAATATTCCATACTATCACCTATTATTCTTACACCTGAACCAGACATGGGAAAATATAATTCAAATTCATCATGATAATGCCAATCATCTCCACGATAGGGGGTGTTTATACGTTTGGCGTAAAAACTTTTTTGCTCATTTTTATTATGTAAAGAGTATTTAAGTTTCAAATTGTTAGTTGATCTTAACTAAATTATGAAAATTTAAATTAAGGGTAAAATCAAAGTATTTATAATGAACTATTTAGAAAGCCCATTAGGAATCATCGGATAAGTTATTTTCTTTAAAATTTTAACCATTTCATCTC
>JBELHE010000067.1:0-8619 GCA_042091575.1 Cryomorphaceae bacterium | reverse complement strand
TATTCATGGGGTTAAAACCTAAATTACTCGATAAAATAGCTTTTTCGATATCTCCTAGTTTATCTTTTTCCCAAGGCTGGATAGTTAATGTTTGAGAGTCAGGAGTATTAACATTAGCAATTTGATTCAAGGGAGTTTGAGCACCATAATAATCAACTTTAACGCTAGATAACATGTTAGGATTTGCTTTCCCAGCTCTTATATTTAAAAGCTCCTTTTCCAAAAAAACAACTGTATTAAACATTTGCTCATTACTAGCTTCAATTATAAATTCTAACTCTTCCATTTAATTAACAATTGTTCCAATTTGCTTTCCCTTTACAATTTTTATTAAATTGCCAGGTCTGTTCATATTAAAAACAATAATTGGCAAATTATTTTCCTTACTTAAAGTAAATGCAGTTGAATCCATTACTTTCAATTTCTTTGATATTGCATCATCAAAAGTAAGCTGCTCAAATTTAATGGCATCTTTGTTTTTTTCTGGGTCTAAATTGTAAATTCCATCGACTCGAGTACCTTTTAAAATAACATCAGCATTTACTTCTATTGCCCTTAAAACTGCTGCAGAATCAGTTGTAAAAAAAGGATTACCTGTCCCAGCACTAAATATTACAACTCTCTTCTTTTCCAAATGTCTTACGGCTTTTCTTTTAATATACGGTTCAGCAATTGATTCCATTTTTAAAGCAGTTTGAAGTCTTGTTTGAACATCAAGATCTTCGAGTGTACTTTGTAAAGCAAGACCATTCATAACAGTTGCTAACATGCCCATGTAATCGGCTTGGACCCTATCCATTCCATTACTTGCAGCAGAAAGTCCTCTAAATATATTTCCTCCGCCAATGACAATTGCTATTTCTACACCAGTTTTTACTAATTCAGAAATTTCTTTACTATATGATTTAATTCTTTTTGGGTCAATACCATGGGTTCTATTTCCCATAAGTGCTTCACCACTTAACTTTAATAAAATTCTTTTGTACAGCATTTTGATGATTATGTAAATATAATCATAGTATTTTAAAAGACATTAAGTTTAAACTAATGAAACTCTTTTGAAATCAGTAATTGAGCATTCAGAATTAACAGATTTTATATAGTCCTTTACAGAAATTTTATTGTCTTTTATAAATGCCTGATTAATTAAAGTATTTTCTTTAAAAAACTTTTTTAGTTTACCTTTAGCTATATTTTCAAGCATTTCTTCTGGCTTACCTTCAGATCTTAATTGTTCTTTAGCAATTTCAATTTCTTTTTCAATTACTTCTTTACTTACTCCATCTTCATTAAGTGCAACGGGATTCATAGCTGCTGCTTGCATACATAAATTCTTAGCGACATCAATTGAATTATCAAATTTATTAGATAAACCAACAATTGTTGCAATTTTATTACCGGCATGAATATAGGATCCAACATAGCTTGAATTAATTTTTTCAAAAGAACCAATTTCTAATTTTTCTCCAATTACACCAGTTTGTTCAATAAGTTTTTCTTGAACTGTCATTGATTCAAATTCAGATTTTAATAATTCTTCTTTATTATTTACCTCTAATGCTAATTCAGCAATTCTAACTGCAAGTGAAACAAATGATTCATTCTTACCAACAAAATCAGTTTCACAATTTAATGAAATTATAACACCTGAATTATACTCAGAATTAACTCTGGCAATTACAGCACCTTCACTAGATTCCCTGTCAGCTCTTTTAGCAGCAATTTTTTGACCTTTTTTTCTCAAGTTCTCTATTGCCAAATTGAAATCACCATTAGCCTCAACTAATGCTTTTTTACAATCCATTATACCGGCTCCAGTACTTTTTCTTAGTTTATTAACGTCTGCGGCTGTTATATTACTCATATTATATTAAAATTATTCAGGTTTATCTTTTTTGATATTTTTAGTTTCTACTTGATCTCCTTTTTCTTTTATAGCATCTTTTTCTGCTTTTTCTTTTTCTCTTAGATCAAGCCCACCTTTTATTGATTCTGTTACTCTTCTCAAAATAATTTCAATTGATTTTGATGCATCATCATTTGAAGGAATCCCAAAGTCAACTTTTTTTGGATCCGTATTGGTATCAACCATTGCGAATATTGGTATATTTAGTTTATTAGCTTCTCTGACAGCAATATGTTCTCTACGAATATCAACAACAAATAAAGCTCCAGGAAGTCTTGTCATAGTACTAATAGAACCTAGATTTTTTTCAAGCTTTGCTCTAGTCCTGTCTACTCTTAATTTTTCTTTTTTTGAAAGAGTTTCAAAAGTTCCATCTTCTTTAGTTCTGTCTATAGCTGTCATTTTTTTTACAGCCTTTCGGATAGTTACAAAATTAGTCAACATTCCTCCAGGCCATCTCTCAGTTATGTATGGCATATTTATTTCAGAAGCACAATCAGAAATTATATTTTTTGCTTGTTTTTTAGTAGCTACAAATAAAATCTTTCTTCCGGACAATGTAATCTTCTCAAGAGCAGAGCACGCCTCATCAAGCTTTTTAACTGTCTTGTATAAATTGATAATGTGGATTCCATTTTTTTCGGAATAAATAAATGGAGCCATGTTTGGATTCCATTTTCTGGTTAAGTGTCCAAAATGAACACCAGCCTTTACTAGGTCTTTAATTTTTATTTCTTTTGTCATTTTTATTTAGTTTACTTTCTTGTTTTTTAGCAACGTACCATAGGTAGTTTAGATGCTAAACTAAATTTCGTTTTTTTCGAAATTCGACAACGTTATTATAATGAACTTAAATTCGAGATCTCTACTATCTTTTCGAGAACTGGAATTTCTTTCTGGCCTTTTTCTGACCAAATTTCTTTCTTTCAACCATTCTTGGATCCCTTGTTAATAATCCTTCACTTTTTAATGCAGGTTTATTATCTTCTGATATTTCACACAGAGCCCTAGAAATTGCAAGTCTAATAGCTTCTACCTGTCCAGTAGTACCTCCACCATGTACATTAATAGATAAATCATATTTACCTAAATTACTGGTTAATTTAAATGGTTGCATAATTTTATATTGCAACGATGTAGTTGGAAAATATTCTTTAAAATCCTTTCCATTTACAGTAAACGAATCTTTGCCTTTCGACATATATATTCGAGCGACAGATTTTTTTCTTCTTCCAATTTTATGAATTACTTCCAAATTAAATATTATTTAAATTTATAGGTTCAGGATTTTGAGCTTCTTGCTTGTGTAGATCGTTATTATAAACTCTCAAATTCCTAAAAATCAAAGCGCCTAATTTATTTTTTGGCAACATACCTTTTACAGCTTTTTCTATAATAATTGATGGATTTTTATCATAAATTTGTTGAGCTGTTTTAACCCTTTGACCACCTGGATATCCAGTATAGCTAATATATTTTTTATCCGACCATTTTTTACCTGTAAGATTTATTTTACTTGCATTAATGACTATTACATTATCTCCACAATCAACGTGGGGAGTAAAACTAGGTTTATGTTTTCCCCTGAGTATTTTAGCTACCCTAGAGCACATTCTTCCAAGGTTTTGACCGTTAGCGTCAACAAGAAACCACTTCTTTTGAACATCTTCTTTTCTTATCGATAGAGTTTTAAAACTATTAGTTTCCAAATCAATTATTTTAATGGTCGACAAAACTACGATAATTAATCAAAATTGCAAATCATTTATAAAATTAATAACACCTAGTGGGCCTCTAGCCAATTATTACCTTGTCCAATATCAATTTTAAGAGGAACTTTAAGGTTGTATGCAGTTTGCATTTTAGTTGAAATTATTTTTTTCACAACATTTAATTCGTCTTCTAAACAATCAAATATCAGCTCATCATGAACTTGTAAAATAAGCTTAGATTTAATGGACTGAGATTTAAATTCATTATAAATTTTTATCATTGCAATTTTAATTATATCGGCAGCACTTCCCTGTACAGGAGCATTAATAGCATTTCTTTCAGCAGAAGACCTTAGAATCGCATTTCTAGAATTTATTTCATTAAGAAATCTTTTTCTTCCAAGAATTGTCATAACATATCCATTTTCTCTAGCAAATTCAACTTGTTTTCGCGTAAAATTTTTTAATTCAGGGTATGATTTATAATAATTTTCAATTATTTCTTTTGATTCTGTTCTAGTTAGTTTTGTCTGATTACTTAGGCCAAAAGCAGATACACCATAAATAATCCCAAAGTTTACAACTTTTGCATGACTCCTCTGTTCTGGAGTGACATCTTTCAAATCAATACCAAAAACATTAGCTGCTGTTGCACTGTGAATATCTTCATCATTATTAAATGCATCTATCATATTTTTATCACCACTTAACGATGCAATAACTCTAAGCTCAATTTGCGAATAGTCTGCTGAAATTAATACATGTTTATTACTTCTTGGCGTAAAGGCTTTTCTAATTAATTTGCCATTCTTAGTTCTGATTGGAATATTTTGAAGATTGGGATTTAAACTACTCAATCTTCCTGTTGAAGTTAATGTTTGATTAAAAATGGTATGAATCCTTTTAGTATTCTTATTTATTTGTTTTGGAAGTGCTGTAACATATGTAGTAATTAGTTTTTGGAGAGATCTCCACTTAAGAATTTTTCTTACTATTTTATGTTTATCTGAAAGTTTTGACAATGTTTCTTCACCAGTAGAGTATTGACCTGTTTTTGTTTTTTTCGCATTGGTTACAATTTTTAATTTATCAAACAGTATTTCTCCTAATTGTTTTGGCGAAGCTAAATTAAATTTTTCATCAGATAAATTAAAAATTTCAGATTGAAGCTTTTCCAATAATATTTTAAATTGATCTTCAATTTCGTTTAGTAATTTGGAATCAATATTAACACCATCATTTTCCATTTGGGTTAAAATTATTGACAATGGCATTTCAACGTCTTCAAATAGAGATTTAAGACCCTGATCTTTAATCTCATTTGTAATAATTTGACACAATTTATTTATATAATAAACTCCATCTGATAGAGTAACTGAGTTAAAATTATTGGACTTAAGAAATGATTCGAAATCATCTCTTCTATTAGAATTTATTAAGTAATTTGCAATTTGTAAATCAAAAAATACTTTAATATCATAATTTAGATCATTATGGCTTAAAAAACGAAGAACTTTTTTTATTCCGAATACATAAATACAAGATGAATTATTAAATAAAGGCTCGAGGATCTTAATTTTATCTTTAAAATCAAATTCATCAATATTTAACGAATAAACAGCATTAACTGACCAACAAAAAGTTAGATTATTAAATTCATTTATATAAAGAGAAAATTTTTTCTCATTAATTAACTTTTCATAAAGTAAAAAAATTGATTTTTTACTTACAATTTCTTGAACTAAAAATTTATTTGATTTTTTGTCGGATTCTTTAACATTAGAAAATAAGTCAATATTTTCATTTTCAGTTGCAATTTCTTGACTATCATTAAAAAATAGTTTTTGGTATGTCTTAGTTAATCTTTTAAACTCTAGGTCATTAAAAATTTTTATTACTTTACTATTGTCAGGTTCTTGGAACTTTAAATCTTGAAAGTTATAATTTACTGGAACATTTGTAATTATGGTTGCCAATTTTTTAGATAAAAAGCCTAGTTCTTTATTTTGAACAATTTTATCCTTTAATTTACCTTTTAAATTTTCAGTATTATCAAATAAACCCTCAAGTGATCCATATTCTTTTAAAAATTTCTTGGCTGTCTTATCCCCTACACCCGGAAGTCCAGGTATATTATCTACAGAGTCTCCCATCATTCCGAGGTAATCAATAACTTTTGAGGGATCATCAATTTCAAATTTATTGTTCACCTCTTCAACACCCCAAATTTCAATTCCATTTCCAAATCTAGCAGGTTTATAAAGAAAAATATTTTCTGAAACTAATTGTGCGAAATCTTTATCGGGTGTAACCATAAATGTCTGAAATCCCTTTTTTTCTGCATTAATTGCAATTGTTCCTATAATATCATCTGCTTCAAAACCCTCCTTATCTATAGTACAAATCCCTAAGTTTTTTAAAATTTCATATATAATTGGAACAGACTCTAATATTGGTTCAGGTGTAGCATTTCTATTAGCTTTATATTCTTTAAATATTTCTTTTCTATCTTTAGAGCCTCCCTTATCGAAAACTACAGAAAAATAATCTGGATTTTCCCTATTAATTATATCAAATATGGAGTTAAGAAAACCCATAATTGCACTTGTATCGAATCCCTTCGAATTAATTCTGGGATTTTTTATAAAAGCATAATATCCTCTAAAAATAAGAGCATATGCATCAATCAAAAAAAGTTTTGGTTTATTCATTGAACTATTTTCTAAATTACAAACTAATGATTAGATATTTTAATATTTAATAAGCTAAATATTTGCACTAAAATTTGTCATAATCAATTATTTATAAAAAATGTTAATTTTATTGTAAATTTTTAATATGTCAAAATTTGGAGAGCTTATTAACTCTGAAATACCTATCCTTCTTGATTTTTATACAGACTGGAATGAAGCATCAAACTCAATGCATGTTGTTGTGAAAGATGTTGCTGCCGCAATTGGGGAAAATGCAAAAGTAATTAAGATTAATATTGATAAAAATAATGAGTTAGCTCAAGCTTTAAGAATTAAAGGGTTACCCACATTTATGATCTATAAGTCAGGGGAGATGGTTTGGAGGCAAAGCGGTGAACAGGATGCTAATACTCTTATAAGCTTACTTAACGAATTTTTGTAAATCAGAACTAATTTAATACTGATTATATTCACTTAATTCATTACTAAAGTATTTTTCATTTTCAAATTCTGAAATAATATTTATAAGATTTTTATATGTTTTTAATTCCTGGGAGATTAAATCATTAATATAATCAGATCCTGTATTCTCTTTCGCAGAAACTAAACTATTTATTCTGGATAATATTAACCTTTTAATATTTTCATACAGATTTCTTGCTTCCGATTTTTTTTCTGAATTGTAAAGTGGAGATATGAAATTTGTCATATAGTTATAGAAATCATATTCTCCATATATATTTTTAAAAATATCTGTAGAGTTCATATATTTTATTAAGAAATTACTTACAAATTTTCCTTCTCCAATATTTATTTGATTTTCTAAAAGACCTCTTAGTCTTTCATTGAATGTAAAAATATTTTCAGCATACATCTCAATTTCAAAATTATCTTCACTATACATTATTGATTTGGAATAATAATTAAGTTGCTCGCTATATTTTTTTTCAATTATTTTAAATAAATCTCTAGCCTTTTCTTTTTCACCAATTTTATAATAACTATTTATATATGGTTCACTTAAACTGTAATATCCAAAATATTCAATTGGTAATTTCTCAAATGACAAATTCAATATTTCAAGAGCTTTTACATTATCACCCAAACTAATAAATTCTTCGGCAAGCCTATGTAAATTACTTCTAAATGTTATACTATTTTTTCTAGTTTCAGGGTCATGATAAATTTTACTAGATTCTGAATTTCCCCACTTCCATTTTTTAACAATTTCATACATGATATTTGCATCAATCCTACCCATTTGGTAAGGATTTTCTGGATTTAAGGGTGTTTTTATTGGAACAAGTTTATAAACTAATCCATCTAACTGAAGATAATCTTTCATCCACAAGTATTCAGAATCTTTGTAGCTTCCACCAGTAAAATATATTGGCCTTTCCCAATCATTTTTTGAAAGTATATCAAGCATTAAAATTTGATTTTTATATAATCCTGATTTGGGTAAATCTATATCAATATAATCAACGATAAGTTCTTCGTTTTGCTTATTTACAACACCACTTTTCAAAACATTTTCTTTATTAACATAAAACCTAACCTTGTTGGTCGGATAAAAAATCATATTTTGAGTAAATTTTGGTATTTCGTTCAAATCGGATTTTTCATAGCCATATTGTTGAAGTAAAAATTTATATTTAGTTCTTTCATTATCGCTGCTTATCCAGTTCATAAAGTCTTTTAAGTCCCATCTTACCGAATCAATAAGTTCTTCATATTTTACGTAATCCCTAATTCCATAGGCATATTGACTATGTTTAAGTTGAGATTTTACAGGCTCACTTTTATATGCTTTTCTTTTCATCTGATCCATGTACCAATCAGTTGCTATCAAGCTAGTATTTATTGTTCTGACATCAGTCCTGTGTTCTTCAATTTCTTGTGCATACCAAAGTGCAAAAGTATCATTATCACCAATTGTAAAAATCATAGCTTGCTTATCTTCATCAATAGAATCAAGATATGCTTTAGCTAGTGTTTGTGCAGTATATCTGTCTGATCTATCATGATCATCCCAATTGTAATAGCCTAATAGTAAAGGACAAGCAGAAACAATTAATAATGAAATAACAGATGAATAATTTTCACTCAGATATTTTTTTATTGTTTTAAATAAATACAAAAAGCTCAATCCAATAAAAATGGAGTAAGCATAGAATGATCCAACAAGTGCATAATCCCTTTCTCTAGGTTCAAAAACTCTTTCGTTTAGATAAAATTTTAGAGCTATTCCAGTAAAAATAAATAATAAAAAAACAGGCCAAAAAGTTTTAAAATCAATTTTTAAAAG
>JBELHE010000066.1:0-8775 GCA_042091575.1 Cryomorphaceae bacterium | reverse complement strand
AAATCTGCTAAGGATCAAAAAATTGCTGTTTATGATTTAGGTGGAGGAACATTTGATATTTCAATTTTAGAGCTTGGTGATGGAGTTTTTGAAGTACTTTCAACTAACGGTGACACTAGATTAGGAGGTGATGATTTTGATGAAAAAATTATAGATTTTCTCGCAGATGAGTTTAAATCTTCTGAAGACATTGACTTAAGAGATGATCCAATGGCTTTGCAAAGGCTGAAGGAAGCTGCTGAAAAAGCTAAAATTGAGTTATCTTCATCAACACAAACTGAAATAAATTTACCATACATTACTGCAACATCATCAGGACCAAAACATCTTGTTAAAACTCTGACTAGATCAAAGTTTGAACAGTTATGCTCTGATTTAGTTAAGAGATCGATGGAGCCTGTAAAAAAAGCGATCGATGATGCTGGTGTTAATAAAAACGAAATAAATGAAGTAATTCTAGTTGGTGGCTCAACAAGAATCCCCATAATTCAAAGTGAAGTTGAAAAATTCTTTGGAAAAAAACCCTCAAAGGGAGTAAATCCTGATGAAGTTGTTGCTGTGGGTGCAGCTATTCAAGGTGGAGTTTTAACTGGAGATGTAAAAGATGTATTATTACTTGATGTTACCCCATTATCATTAGGGATTGAAACTATGGGAGGTGTAATGACAAAATTAATTGAATCAAACACTACAATTCCCTCAAAAAAATCTCAAGTTTTCTCAACAGCAGCTGATAACCAGCCCTCAGTTGAGATTCATGTTATCCAAGGTGAAAGATCTATGGCCAAAGATAATAAGACAATTGGAAGGTTTCACCTTGATGGAATTCCACCATCACCAAGAGGTATTCCCCAAATTGAGGTTACCTTTGATATTGATGCTAATGGTATAATTCAAGTAACAGCTCTCGATAAGGCAACTAATAAATCACAGGATATTAGAATTGAGGCATCATCTGGTTTAACAGAAGATGAAATTAATAAAATGAAAAAGGAAGCAGAAGCAAATGCAGAATCTGATAAAAAATTGAAAGAAGAAGTAGATGTTTTAAATTCAGCTGACACTATGATTTTTCAAACTGACAGCCAGTTAAAGGAATTTGGAGAAAAGCTTTCTGATGAAAAGAAAAAGCCAATTGAAGATGCCTTGGAATCTCTAAAAAAATCTTATGAGTCAAAAAACCTCGATTTGATTAAGAGTGATTTAGATAAAATAAATGAGGCTTGGAAAAATGCTTCAGAAGAACTCTATAAAGCTCAAGCTGAATCTTCAAAGACTGATAAAACATCTACAAACAAAGAAGATAAAGACAACAAGGGTGCTGAGGATGATGTTCAGGATGTAGATTTTGAAGAGGTTAAGTAAAATTTTAAAATCAATTAAGACGTGTCTAACTGGCACGTTTTTTTTTGCAGTTAAGTCAATAATGAGTAAAGGTCAAAAATTATCAATAATCAATAGAGTCAATAAAAATACATTGATGGATTACCTTGGTATAGAGTATGTAGATGTGGGAAAAGATTATATGAAAGCTAAAATGCCAATTAATTCAAAAGTCTATCAGCCTGATAAAGTTTTACATGGTGGTGCAACTGTTGCTCTTGCTGAGTCTGTAGGAAGTGCAGCATCTTACTTATTTATAAATCCACTGACTCATACCATTAGGGGTTTGGAGATTTCTGCTAATCATGTGAGATCAGCTAAAAAAGGATATGTATATGCTACAGCTCGGCCAATTCATATTGGTAAAAAAACCCATTTATGGGAAATAAAAGTAATTGATGATGACGACAAACTTATATCACATTGTAAATTAACGACTATCGTCGTTGAAAAAAAATAGTTTTTTGATACAAATAAGTAAACTCAATACATTAAATTTACTCAAAATTCCAAAAAAATGAAGAGTATTATAATTTGTGATATGGAGGGTATAATTGAGAGAATTAACCCTGAAGGAGAAAAGTTATTTGGATATAAAAAAGATGAGCTTGTTGGTAAAAAAAGAGTTTCTTTATTTTCAGCTGGAGAAATTGTAATACAAAATGTTGGCATTTGGCTTTCTCAAGCCAACAAACATGGTGAATACATTACAAAAACATTTTTTATAAATAAAAATGGAAAAAAATTCAATGCTGAGATAAAAATTACCCCAACTTTTGCTAATGGCAAAAATAATCCTCAAACTGGTTATTGTGGAATCACTGTCCCTATTGAAGAAGAAGTTGTAATACCTATAAAATTTTCAACAATTTTCATCAAATGGGCCTTTGCTATAACCAGAGGAGGCTTCACAAGTGCTTCATTATTTCCAATATTTGCTATCGCAGCATATTTAGCTGGTTCAGGCAATGGATTATTTAGCGTTACTTCATTAGTTTTGTGCTCACTAGGTGTTGTTTTTTTACAAGTTTCATCTAATCTTTTTAATGATTATTATGATGTCAAAGATGGTACGGATGGAGCTAATACTGAATATTTTAATGCTGGTTTAAATTCTACAGTTTTAGAAGGCGCTCAACTTTCCGGAGGAAGTAGGTCTATAGAATTAGGTCTTATAACACTTGAGGGTACTTTATCGCTAGCTAGAAAAACGATGTTATCTGCTTTTATTTTAACATTATTGCTTCTTGGTCAAAGTTATTATATTACGGGTGATTTCTCAAATGCTCAAACTGCTCTTATACTAGGAATAATTGGTGGACTTCTTGGTTACTTCTATACTGCTAGACCTTTAAGATTAGTAGCAAGAAGAGGTCTAGGTGAGATTACCATTTTTTTAGCTTTTGGACCTGTACTAACTTTAGGAACACTATATGCTATTTCAAGCACAACAATTGAAATTTTTTCAGAAGATTTTTACAATGCTATTTATTTAGGAATTCCCTTCGGATTTTTAACAACAAACATCTTGTACATAAATCAATTTCCAGATACTAATAGTGATGCAAAAACAGCAAAAAATCATTTAGTTGTAACTTTAGGAAAGAAGGCTGGTAGATGGGGTTATCTAGTTCTTTTAATTTTCGCATTTTTATCATCATATTTATTATCATCTTTTCTAGAAAATAATATTGAAAACTTTAACCCTTTATTCTTTTTTATTGGTAATGTTTTACTCTTTTTGTATGGATTTTTAGCATTCATAAATCTTAATAAAAATTATGATTCTAGAGACTTAGTATATTCAAACTTAAAAACTATCTACTTGCAGATTTTTTATGGAGTTTTTATTTTATTTGCTCTAAACTTTTTACCTTACATTCAATCTATATTATAAATAAGTTATGTTTATTGAACAAGCATTAAAATTTAAAAACGAGTGGTGGAGGTATATAATTGGTTTTGTAATCATCTTTCTTTTTTGGCAACTCATAGGTGCAATACCCTTAATTATTGGAATGATCTCGCAAATGGATTTTTCAAATTTGGAAAATCTGCAAAGTTTTGAAAATACAAACGATATGTTTTCGATGATAGGCAGTAAGAATACAGTTCTGACTTTACTTTTAGTGAGTTTTTTAATTGGGTTTATTGGCTTATTTATCGTTGTTAAAAATATTCATAGTCAAGACTTTAGATCCTTAATTACATCAAGAAGTAAAGTTGATTATAAAAGAATATTACATTCCTTCATTTTAATTTTTATTGTTAATACTTCAATGATTTTTATATCATATTTAACATCACCTAGCTCTTTTGAGTATAATTTTCAATTAGAACCTTTTTTAATATTAGTACTGATCTGTATCTTTTTATTACCCTTTCAAACAACATTTGAAGAGTTATTGACAAGAGGCTATTTGCTACAGGGTTTTGGTGTGGTTTTTAAAAGTCGAGCAGCAGCTTTTATTTTCCCATCTGTTATCTTTGGTTTTCTTCATATTTTTAATCCAGAAATTAGTAAACTTGGTTATGGATTTCTCATAGCATATATTCTAATGGGAATTACATGGGGGATTTTTACCATAATGGACGATGGAAATGAATTAGCAATTGGCGCTCACTATGCAAATAATTTAGTCGTTTTTTTATTTTTAACAGCCGACTGGCATGCCATCCAAACTGATGCAATATTTATTTCCCTTGATGAGCCATCTATTACTAGTATGATTGCACCAGCTCTAATATATTATCCGATTTTGATATTTTACTTTTCTAGGAAATATAAATGGACAAATTGGTCAGAAAAACTTCTTGGAAAAATAAATTTAAAAAATGAGTCTTAATAAAAATTCAATATTTGCATGGGCTTCATTTATATTGACATTATTAGGTATTGCACTAATACTCTTAGGTGTACTTAAATATCCAGATTATGCGATAGGTTTTTCTATAGTCGGTGTTGGATTTATAGCAATTGGTTGGGCATTTAATGCTCTAAAAGGAAGAATTTAGATCATATTTTCAGGTCTAACCCATTTATCAAACTCTATTTCACTTAAATATCCAGATTTTATAGCTTCAAGCCTTAGTGTTGTTCCGTTTTTATGTGCATTATTTGCTATTTCTGCAGCCCTATAATATCCTATTTTTTTATTTAATGCAGTTACTAACATTAAAGAATTTTCTAAATGTTCTCTAATTTTTTGTTTGTTGGCTTTCAAACCTTTTAAACAATTTTGATTAAAACTATCACAAGCATCTGCAATTAGGTGAGCAGATTCAATAAGTTTATAAGCAAGAACAGGCTTAAATACATTTAGTTCTAAGTGACCTTGACTTCCTGCAATTGTAACAGTAGTGTCATTACCCATAATATGGGTACAGACCATTGATAAAGCTTCACATTGTGTTGGATTAATTTTACCAGGCATTATAGAACTTCCGGGCTCATTAGTTGGAAGAATAAGTTCTGCAAATCCAGATCTTGGACCACTTCCCATCAATCTAATATCGTTAGCAATTTTAAAAAGAGAAACTGCTATTTGTTTTAAAGCTCCATGAGTTTCAACCAATGCATCATTAGATGCAATTGATTCAAATTTATTTTCAGCAATTTTAAAATCAATATTTGTTTGGTTACATATGTTTTTAACAGTTATTTTATCAAAATTTGGAGGTGTATTTAAGCATGTTCCAACAGCTGTTCCGCCAATTGCTAATTCCTTTAAATGATTTAAGGTGTTTTTTAATGATTTCAGTCCATGTATTATTTGAGATTCATACCCTGAAAATTCTTGACCTAATGTTAATGGTGTTGCATCCATGAGATGAGTTCTACCAATTTTAATATCATTTTTAAAGTCTTGAACTTTTGAATTTAGGGATTTAATAAACCTTTTAATAGAAACAATTGTTTTTTCAAGAATTAACTTTGTTACTGCAATATTTATTGCACTAGGAAACGAATCATTAGATGATTGAGACATATTAACATCATCATTAGCTTTTAAAAATTTATCATCAGTCAGTTTTTTCCCTAAAATAATATTAGCTCTATTTGATATGACTTCATTAACATTCATATTTGTTTGAGTTCCTGAACCTGTTTGCCATATTACAAGAGGAAATTCATCATCATGAATTCCTTCAAGAATTTCATCACAAGCCTGTGATATTAAATTCATTTTTTTTGAATCCAAAATTTTTGATTCATAATTAGCTTTAGCACAAGATTTTTTAAGAATAGAGTAGGCTTTTATAATTTCAATAGGCATTGAATTAGGTTTACCAATCTTAAAATTTTCAATAGATCTTTGAGTTTGAGGCCCCCAAAGTGATTTTTCTGGTATTTTCACTTCCCCAAGAGTGTCAGATTCTATTCTATACTTCATTATTTATTATAATATTACAAATTTACAAAATACAGATTTAAAAATATTGATAAAGTATTCTCAACTCCATTAAATTATTAATTATATTTACAATATGTTTGAATTTGATCAATATTTAGGTTTTTTATTATTTATGACCGTTGTGACTATGGGTTTTTGGCTTATGATTCTTCTGCTGACTTTTATTATTCCTTATTGGGTAACTGGTTCATTTTTTGAATGGCTTAAAGAACATAAAAAGAAGTAAAGCATAAAACTTTATCTGATTTATTGTATTAATTTTCTTTACTAATATTTGACATCAAGTATGATTTAAGGAATGGGTCAATGTTCCCATCTAAAACTGATGAAGTATCTCCAACTTCTGTATTGGTTCTTATATCTTTGACCAATTTATATGGGTGGAGAACATAGTTTCTTATTTGAGATCCCCATTCAATTTTTTTCTTATTATCCTCAATTTTTTTTCTTGCTTCGAGTTTCTTGTTCAACTCAATTTCATAAAGTTGAGATTTTAATAAAAGTAGAGCTTTATTTTTATTATCTAGTTGAGATCGTGTTTCAGAATTTTCTATAACTATTCCAGTTGGAATGTGTTTTAATCTAACTGCAGTTTCAATTTTATTTACACTTTGTCCACCCGCACCACTTGACCTCATTGTATCCCACTCAATTTCAGAGTTATTTATTTCAATTTTAATACTTTCATCTAATAGTGGATACAAATAAACAGAAGCAAATGATGTATGTCTTTTAGAATTACTATCAAATGGTGAAATTCTAACTAATCTATGAACTCCATTTTCACCTTTTAACCATCCAAATGAATAATCCCCTTGAATTTCAATTGTTATAGTTTTTATTCCAGTAACATCTCCATCTACAAGATTAAGTTGTTTAGTTTTATATCCTTTTTTTTCACACCACATTAAATACATTCTTGTAAGCATACTTGCCCAATCACAACTCTCAGTTCCTCCAGCACCAGCTGTAATCTGTATAACAGAAGATAATTCGTCACCCTCACAAGATAACATGTTTTTAAATTCAAGACCTTCTAAATTATCCTTAGTTTTTTCAAAAATATATAATAAATCTTTTTCAGTAATTTCATTACATTTGAAATATTCATAAGTAATTTCAAGTTCATCACATAAAGTTTCTGCTAGTTGATAACCATTAATCCAGTCCTTAATAGATTTAATTTTTTTTAGTACTTTCTGGGCTTTATAATTGTCATTCCAAAAATCAGGATTGATTGTTTTTTCTTCTAAATTAGAAATTTCAATATTTTTCTTTTCTAAGTCAAAGATATCGTCTTAGGGACCCAAGACGTTGAATTAAATTTTTTATATTGTCTGATGTTATCAAAACAGTTCAAAATTAAATAAAAATGTATTTAAACTTATTATGAATGTTAATTTAATTAGTGATACTGTTACAAAACCATCAAAAGAAATGTTAGATAAGATGATGTTAGCTGATGTTGGTGATGATGTTTTCAAGCAAGATCCGACAGTTAACCAGTTAGAAGAAAAAGTTGCCCAAATGTTTGGAATGCAAAAAGCTCTCTTTTTTCCATCTGGTACTATGACTAATCAAACTGCAATTAAAATTTTAACAAACCCTGGCGATCAACTTATTTGTAGTAAATATTCTCACGTGTATAATTATGAAGGTGGTGGAGTTAGTTTTAATTCAGGTGTATCTTGTAAATTGATTGAAGGAGAAAGGGGTCTTTTTAAGGCAAAAGATGTTTTTAGTCACATCAATCCACCGGATTTTTATCACAGCCCAAAAACTAGCTTGATTTGTATAGAAAACACTACCAATAAAGGTGGTGGAGCTTGTTGGGATATTAATGAATTAAAAAAAATAAAATCAATTTGTGAAAAGAATAATTTATTTTTTCATCTCGACGGGGCTAGAGTTTGGAATGCATATGTTAGAAATAGAATTAGTTTAATTGAATATGGAAATTTATTTGATACAATTTCAGTTTGTTTATCTAAAGGGTTGGGTTGTCCTGTAGGGTCTTTACTGATAACCTCAGATAAACTTTATGAAAAGGCTTTAAAAATAAGAAAAATTTTAGGTGGAGGAATGAGACAATCAGGAATATTGGCAGCATGTGGTCTCTATGCTCTTGAAAATAATATCGATAGATTAAAATATGATCAATATAAAGCTACTGAAATTGGCGATAAACTCGCAAAATTTGAATTCATTAAAAAAGTTGAGCCTGTTGAAACTAATATTGTAATATTTGAACTGATAGATAGTTTTTCATCTGAATATTTTCAAAGACAATTGCAGAATAATGGGATTAAAATCATTAACATGGGTGACAATAAATTAAGAATCGTAACTCACATGGATTATACAGACGAGAACCATGAGTATTTTTTAGATTCTTTAGAAAAAATACATCTTAAAAGTTAAAAATTTATGTATAATAATAATTTGATGTATTTTTGCGAAGTGATGTTCATTATTCTGCATGAGAAATAAAATAGATGCTCACGAAAATATCCTCTCTTTAATTGGTGATACACCATTAATAAAGTTAAATAGAATTGTTAAAAATTTTAAAGGTTCCTACTATGCTAAGTATGAAGCTTTCAACCCTGGACATTCAAATAAAGATAGAATAGCTCTTCACATAATCGAAAATGCTGAAAAAAAAGGTTTAATCGATAAGAATACTACGATTATCGAAACCACATCTGGAAATACCGGATTTAGTTTATCAATGGTTTCGATGGTAAAAGGTTATGATTGTATAGTTGCTGTTTCTTCAAAATCATCACCTGATAAAATTGATATGCTGAAATCGATGGGTGCAAAAGTTTATGTTTGTCCAGCTAATGTTCCTGCAGAAGATGAGAGATCATATTATCAAGTAGCCAAAAGATTAAATGAAGAAATTAAAGACTCTTTTTATATAAATCAATATTTTAACGAACTTAATATTGATGCTCACTACAGAACTACGGGT
>JBELHE010000065.1:0-8799 GCA_042091575.1 Cryomorphaceae bacterium | reverse complement strand
TTTCTGGTGTTACTGTCTTTGGAGGTTTATCTCTAGCAAAAGATAGAGAAACACCCGTAGCTGTGTCAACATTGTCAACAACTGAAATTGAAGAGAGAATTGGTAATCTTGAATTACCAGAATTATTAAATTCAACACCTGGTGTTTATGCGACAAAAAGAGGTGGTGCGTTTGGAGATGGTTATATCAGTGTTAGAGGTTTTAAACAAGAAAACATAGCCGTATTAATTAATGGTATGCCAGTTAATGATATGGAAAATGGAAAAGTTTATTGGAGTAACTGGGCAGGATTAACTGACGTTATTTCTGCTATGCAAGTTCAAAGAGGACTTGGATCTTCTCCACTGCCAATATCATCTGTTGGTGGAACAATAAATATTGTTACAAAGTCAACAGAACTTACAAAAGGTGGTAAAGTAGCAGCAACTGTAGGAAATGATGGATATTTAAAAACTGTTCTTAATTATAATACTGGAGTTATGGACGGTGGACATGCCCTTTCATTCGTTTTCAGTAGAACTGGTGGAGATGGAGTTGTTGATTTTACAGAATTCGAGGCATTTTCTTACTTTTTGGGATATGGCTGGAAAAGTGAAGATGATAAAAACAATGTTCAATTTATCGTAACTGGTGCTCCTCAATATCACCAACAAAGATATTATAGTTATTATAATCAAGGTACTCTTCAGCAGTATATGGATCATGGTATATATCACAACTATACTGGAGGTATGTTAAATGGAGAAGGTTTTAACATGAGAAGAAACTTCTATCACAAACCTATTGCTTCTGTTAACTGGGAAAGTAAACTAAATACTAAATCTACTCTATCTGTTACTGCTTATGCTTCTGTCGGTAGAGGTGGTGGAACAGGAGATTTAGGAAGAATTACAACTGGTGGTGCTGGATCTTTTGGTCATTACTTTAGTGGAGACCTGAATTACGGATCTCAACCTGGAAGATATGCTCTAAGAAATCCTGATACGGGTTACTTTGATTTTGACAAACTTTATGCAAATAATAGCGGTCAGCCTGTTACGTGGTATAACGGTGGAACTAATACAAATTATATTGATCAAACAACAGGATTGTATATTGTAAATGATCCTGGCAATAGAGTTAATGGAAAAAGAAGAAATGGAATAATTAGAAGAGCTTCTGTTAATTCTCACAACTGGATTGGAGGTTTAATTAATCTAAAAACTCAAATTAATGATGAATTTGCATATCAAATTGGAGCTGATTTAAGATACTATCGTGGTATTCATTATAGAAGATTAGATAACTTGATAGGAGCAGATGGATATAGAGATTTTGATAATGTAAATTATCCTGGTGGATTTATTGCAAAGAAAGAATATCCCTCAACAATGAGTAATTTATGGAATGTATTTAAATCAACTGATGATGAAGAAAAGATCGACTACCACAATGACGGACTTGTTTCTTGGCAAGGATTATTTGGTCAGGCTGAATATGTTACCGATACTTACTCTGTCTTTGTTCAAGGGTCTGTTGCTAATCAAGGTTTTCAAAGAGTTGACTTTTTTAGATATAAAGTAAGTGATCCTATGCATAAAAGTGCTAAAAAGAATATACTTGGCGGTACAATTAAAGGTGGTGCTAATTTTAATATTGATGCAAAAAACAATGTATATGTTAATAGTGGATATTATTCTAAAGCCCCAAATTTTGATGCAGTATTTCTTAATTATGATAATTATGTAACTCCTGATGCTGATTTAAATAATGAAAAAGTTTTTGGTCTTGAAGCTGGTTACGGATATAGATCAAATAACCTAAACTTTAATTTAAACTTATTTAGAACATCCTGGAAGGATAGATTTTTATCTACTAGTATGAGAATTGGCGGTGAATCCGGAAGAGCAAATTTTACGGGTGTTGAACAACTACATACCGGAATTGAATTCGATGGTGTTTGGAATATTAGTAAGTCAGTTAAGCTAGAAGCTATGGCAACTCTTGGTAATTACAAGTATATGGCTGATATTACAGATAGCACTGTTACGGATAATGATGGAGTAGTAATTGGTTCATCTACATTGTATTTAGAAGGTTTAAGGATTGAGGATAGTGCTCAAACAACTGCTAGGGCAAATCTTGTCATTTCACCAACAGATAATTTTTACTTTAATATTTCACTATTTCATGCAGACGATATTTTTGGAGGAATTCATGAAGATGAAACTTTTGCAGATGAGTATGGCTTTATGGATGAAAATCTTACAGATATGCAACTTCCAAATTATCAACTATTTGATCTGGGGGCAGCATACAGATTTAAATTATTTGGTGACGATGTAAGACTTAGATTAAATATTAATAATGTTTTTGATGAGGAATACTATCCAATGTCAACAACGAACTATCCTGTTACTGCAACTAGTACTAATCATAAAGGTATTAATGTTGATAACAAGGTATTCCCTGGTTGGGGAAGAACTTGGAATTTAGGATTTACATATCAATTCTAAACGAGATTTTTTTAATAATAAAAAAACCCTCTTTTTCGAGGGTTTTTTTATTTTGTACCTGCAACAACTAACACATATTCACCTTTGATCTTAGAGTCATTAATCTCATTTAATATATTTATGATTTTTCCTCTTATTGTTGATTCAAAAACTTTTGAAATTTCTTTTGTAACTGAAATTTCTCTTTCGTCTCCAAAAGTTTTAGAGAAATCATTTAAAGTTTTAATTAATTTATGTGGAGATTCATAAAAAACCATTGTTCTTTTTTCAACAGATAATTCTTCAAGCCTTGTTTTTCTCCCTTTTTTTATCGGAAGAAAACCTTCAAAAGTAAACCTTTCACATGGTAAGCCGCTAATGACAAGAGCAGGTATTAATGCTGTTGGACCTGGAAGACATTCAATAATGATATTATTTTCAATGCATTTTTTTACAATTAAATATCCAGGATCTGAAATCCCTGGTGTTCCAGCATCTGAAATTAATCCAATTTTAGATCCATTTTTAATATCATATACAATTTTTTCAACTATAGAGTGTTCATTAAACTTATGATAAGATTTGAGTGTTTTTTTTAAACCTAGATGATTTAAAAGTTTAACAGTACGTCGAGTATCTTCACAGAAGATTTGATCAGAATTTTCAATTTCTTCAATAGCTCTTTTTGTTATGTCTGCTAAATTTCCAATTGGACTTGGTATTAAAACTAACTTTGACATTTAAATTTATCTTTGTATTAAATTACAATAAAAATAAAGGAATAAATAGTGGGACGAATTGAAGTGATATGTGGATCTATGTTTTCAGGAAAGACAAAAGAGATAATCAGAAGAATAAATGAGCTGAAAAACACCAGTTTAAAATATAAAGTTTTTAAACCTAAGCTCGATACTAGAAATAATAAAGACTCCATTAAATCTCATAACAATATTGAAATACCTGCCCAATCAGTAAATAAAGCATTAGATATTATTGATTATAAAAATAAATTTGATGTTATTGTAATTGATGAAGCTCAATTTTTTTCTGATGATATTGTTGATGTTTGCAATGAATTAGCAAATAGTGGAAAAAGGGTAATAATTGCTGGTTTAGATATGGATTATTCTGGAAAGCCATTTGGACCGATGCCATATTTAATGGCAATAGCTGAGGAAGTTACAAAGCTTCATGCTATTTGTTCTGACACTAGAAATCCAGCCTTATATAGTTACAGGAAATTGGAAAATAGTAATGTTATTTTAATTGGAGAAAAGGATGAATATGAACCTCTCTCAAGGGAAGCTTTTGTTTTAAAAATGAAAAAAAAATAAGTTGGATAATAATACCTACATTAAAATCAACTTAAAAAATTTAATTAAAAATTTTAAGTTTCTAAAAAGTAAAATTTCTAAAAAGACAAAGTTTATGGCTATTGTTAAGGCCACTGGCTATGGATCAGATGCTGTAAAAATTGCTAAGTGTTTAGAAAAAAATAATGTTGATTATTTAGCAGTAGCTTATTTGTTTGAAGCTATTCAGTTAAGAGATAATGGACTTTTAAGCCCTATTTTAGTATTACACCCTCAAATAGGAGATTTCAATAAAATAATTGAATACAATTTGGAACCCAATATATATTCTTTCAAAATCTTAGATGAATTTTTAAAATACAGGGTTCAAAATTTAAATCACCCAATACACATAAAATTTAATACTGGTCTTAATAGACTTGGATTTTTATTATCAGATATCGATAATTTAACAGAAATTATTATTTCAAAAAAGATTAATGTTAAATATATTTTTTCTCACCTTGGCGCTTCAGAAGATCTTTCTGAGCTTGATTTTACTAACAGTCAAATTAAATCATTTGAAAAAATAAATAATAAAATCGAAAAAAATTTGAGCAGAAAAATTGACAAACATTTACTTAATACATCGGGAATTTTGAATTTTCCTAAACAAGAGTATAATATGGTTAGAAGTGGTATCGGCCTTTATGGATATGGAAATAATTTAATCTTTCGAAAATATCTATTACCTATTGTTAGCCTAATATCTTCAATTTCTCAAATACATTATATTGAAAAAAATGAATCTGTTGGTTACAATAGAGGATTCATTGCAACAAAAAAAACTAAAATTGCTATTGTTCCGATTGGCCATGCAGATGGAATTTCAAGATCTTTAGGAAATAGAAAAGGTAAATTATTAGTTAATAATATCAAGTGTGATATAATCGGAAATGTTTGTATGGATATGTTAATGATAGACATAACTGGGATGGATTGTAATGAAGGAGATCAGGTTGTTGTTTTTGATGAAAAAAATCAGACAGCTGAAGATTTCTCAAAGTATTCAAATACAATTTCATATGAAATTCTTACATCGGCTTCTAGTCGAATCAAGAGAGTATACAACACAGATTAGTTTTAAATAAAACATTTTGATTTTAATCTGACATAAATCAATCGATATAAAAAATTAATTTGAATTTTAAGTAAGTTTGTCGTCAAATATTTATAAATGAAATTAGCAATAATTGGTGTTACAGGAATGGTTGGTCAAGAAGTGTTAAATGTTCTTGATGAGATGAATTTTCAAATTGATGAATTTATTGCGGTAGCATCAGAAAGATCAATTGGAAAAAAAGTAATGTTTAATGGGAGCTCATTTAAAGTTATTAGCATGCAAGATGCTATTAATTTAAAGCCTGATATTGCTATTTTCTCAGCTGGTGGTAATACATCATTATTATGGGCTCCAAAATTTGCTGAGTTAGGTACAATAGTAATTGATAATTCTTCTGCTTGGAGAATGGACAAGTCAAAAAAGCTTATTATTCCAGAAATTAATGGAGATATTTTAACTAAAAAAGATAAAATTATTGCTAATCCAAACTGTTCAACTATTCAAATGTTAATGGCATTATATCCTATTCAAAAAAAATATGGAATAACTAGAATAATTGTGTCAACATATCAATCAATAACAGGAACTGGTATGAAGGCTATGCAACAACTAGAAAATGAATATAAAGGAAAGTCCGGAGAAATGGCTTATAATTACCAAATTCATCAAAACGCCATACCCCATTGTGATGAATTTCTAGACAATGGATATACAAAAGAGGAAATGAAATTAGTTAATGAAACAAATAAGATTTTTAATTCCAATATTTCAATAACAGCTACTGCTGTGAGAATTCCTGTGATGGGTGGACATAGTGAGTCAATTAATATTACTCTTGAAAAATCTTTTGATCTTAATGATTTGATAAATGAACTTAAATCTTTTAATGGTTTAGAGGTTCAAGATGATACTAATAATAACTTATACCCCATGCCTTTCTATTCTAGGGGTTCTAATAATGTGTATGTGGGAAGAATCAGGGAAGATTTTTCATGTGAAAATAGCCTAAACTTGTGGGTAGTTGCTGATAATTTAAGAAAAGGGGCTGCAACAAATGCAGTACAAATTGCAAAACTAGTTGTAGAAAATAATCTTCTTAATTAAACATTATAATCTTCCATAAACTTTGTTGTATAGATACCTTTTAGGTAATTAGGGTCATCCATTAGTTTTCTATGAAATGGAACTGTTGTTTTTATTCCTTCAATAATAAATTCGTCTAAAGCCCTTCTCATCTTATTTATTGCTTCTCCTCTTTCCCTATCAGTAGTAATAATTTTAGCAATCATTGAATCATAATTTGGAGAAATAGTATACCCGCCATAAACATGAGTATCAACTCTAACACCATGACCGCCAGGTAAATGAAGGTTGGTTATTTTACCAGGGGAAGGTCTAAAATTATTTAAAGGATCTTCTGCATTTATTCTACACTCAATTGAATGTAATTTTGGATAATAATTATTACCAGATACTTTAGCACCTGAAGCAACTTTAATTTGTTCTTTAATTAAATCGTAATCGATTACTTGTTCGGTTATTGGGTGTTCAACCTGAATTCTAGTATTCATTTCCATGAAGTAAAAGTTTCTTTTACTATCGACTAAAAACTCAATTGTTCCAACACCCTCATAGTTTATAAATTTGGCAGCTTTAACAGCGGCTTTACCCATTTTATCTCTCAATCTTGATGTCATAAATGGGGACGGAGTTTCCTCGGTTAACTTTTGATGTCTTCTTTGAATAGAACAATCTCTTTCCGATAAGTGAGATACATTACCAAATTGATCAGCAATTATTTGAATTTCAATATGACGAGGCTCTTCAATTAATTTTTCAATATACATATCGTCATTCCCAAAAGCAGCTGAAGCTTCTTGCTTTGCACTACTCCAACTTTTTGAAAAGTCTGATTTATTCCATACTGCTCTCATTCCTTTACCTCCTCCTCCCGCAGATGCTTTAATCATCACCGGAAATCCAATTTTATTTGATATTTTTAATGCTTCTTCTTCTAAATCAATAGCTCCACCTGAGCCCGGAATTGTTGGGACTTTAGCCAGATTCATTGTTGAAACGGCAGTAGCTTTATCTCCCATTTTTTCAATCATTTCTGGTGATGGACCAATGAATTTTATCTCATGTTCTGAACATATTTTTGAAAATTTTGAATTTTCAGATAGGAATCCATATCCTGGATGAATTGCATCAGCATTAGTAATCTCAGCAGCAGCAATAATATTAGGGATTTTTAAATATGACTCTGAGCTTGGAGCAGGTCCAATACAAACCGCTTCATCAGCAAATCTAACATGAAGGCTTTCCTTATCAGCAGTTGAGTAGACAGCAACTGTTTTAATTCCCATCTCTTTACAAGTACGAATTACACGCATTGCAATTTCTCCTCTGTTTGCAATTAGAATTTTTTTAAACATTAATAAAAATTAGGGTTCAATAAGGAATAGGGGCTGATCAAATTCAACAGGGGATGAATCCTCAACTAATATTTTTACAATTTTACCAGAAACTTCAGATTCAATTTCATTAAATAGTTTCATTGCTTCTATTACACATAAAGTTTGACCCTCTGAAATTTGATCACCAATCTCAACAAAATTATCTTTATCAGGGGATGGTTTTCTATAAAAAGTTCCAATGATAGGTGACTTAATTGTATGATAATTAGATTCTTCATTTGTATCATCAATATCACTTTTAGTAATAGAAGAAACAGAATTAACAACTGGTTGCGGTGGCTCAGTAGATTGAAGTGATTGCGGTGGAGGGGTAACTACTTGTTGAACAACTTGTGGTTGGTCAGAATTCTTGGTGTTACCTTTTATATTGATCTTTATGTTACTGTTTTCTATATTAACCTCACTAACGCCAGTTCTTGCTACAAATTTAATTAATTGTTGGATTTGTTTAAAATTCATAAATATTAATTAGACAAGCAAAAATGATAAAAAAAAGAAGAAAAACACAAAAAAAAGATTAAAAAATTAAAAAAAACGTCGAAAATCAGTTAATTTTTTAAAAAACACATATAAAATAATATAAAATAGGTATATATATAATAAAATCTATTAAAAAAGTGATAAAAAAGATCAATTTTATTATTTTTTGGGTATAAAATGTTAAATTTTATTAAAAAACGGTATTTTTTAATAACTAATAGATAAAAACTTCAAATTTATAGCCTCTTTAACCAAAGAAAAGTATTTATCTTGTATAATTGACTAGATTATTGTACAAAAAGTGAAAAAATTATTATTATTTGTCATTAAAACATAAAAAAAGCCCTGAAAAGGGCTTATAATTTATCAAAAATGGTAAAATATTGAAATTTTATCCAGTTTCTTCAACTGAATCAATTAAAACCTTACCACGATAGTAAAGTTTTCCTTCATGCCAATGGGCACGATGATATAAATGATCTTGACCAGTTGTCTTATCTGTAGCTATTTGAGCGTAAGGAGCTTTATAATGTGTTCTTCTCTTATCTCTTCTGGTTTTGGATATTTTTCTCTTTGGATGAGCCATTATTTATTTTTTTAATTCTTTCAATTTATTCCAGCGAGGATCGAAATTAATACTTTTTTCTTGATTAATATCAAATTCCTTTAATCTATTTATTATTTCTGAGTTGAGGGTTCCGTCCTTTACACCAGGATGAACTAATTTCAGTGGGATT
This sequence comes from Cryomorphaceae bacterium, assembly GCA_042091575.1. Lineage (GTDB taxonomy): Bacteria > Bacteroidota > Bacteroidia > Flavobacteriales > Flavobacteriaceae > Eutrophosalina. The sequence goes on along the minus strand of JBELHE010000065.1, from coordinate 216 downwards.
GAAAGGACTATCATTTCATATAAATACTGGTCCAACTCAATTGAATGCGATCCAAACGGTAGAACTAACAGCTCATCATTGGTATCATCATAATTTTCTCCAAAATTAACAACTAAATCTAATTTAGAAGTTAACTTGTGATCAAAAGATTCGTTTGAAATTGAGCAATTTATATTAATAACCCCAATACTAGTAAATCTTAATTCCAAAATAGTT
>JBELHE010000064.1:0-8810 GCA_042091575.1 Cryomorphaceae bacterium | reverse complement strand
ACATATGGGTATTGTTATTGTTATATCATTATATTTGAAAAAAAATGTCAAACCTATCAGAACAGCAAATAATTAGACGTGAAAAGCTAGCTAAATTAAGGGAGCTCGGTATTAACCCTTATCCTGCAGAATTATTTGAAATAACGCATTCCTCCAAAGGGATTAATGAAGATTTTAAAGAAAATAGTAAAGTTGTTGTTGCTGGAAGGTTAATGTCAAGAAGAATACAAGGTAAAGCTAGTTTTGCTGAACTAATGGATAGTTCAGGAAAAATTCAAGTTTACTTTAATCGTGATGAAATATGCCCACAAGAAGATAAAACAAAATATAATGACGTATACAAAAAACTTCTTGATATAGGTGATATCATTGGAATCTCTGGTGAACTTTTTACAACTAAGGTTGGTGAAAAAACAATTTTAGTTAAAGATTTTAAAATTCTATCGAAATCTCTAAGACCTCTGCCTCTACCCAAAACAGATAGTCAAGGTAAAAACTATGATGAATTTAATGATCCTGAGCAAAGGTATAGAATGAGATATGTAGATTTAATTGTAAACAAACATGTTAAAGAAACTTTCATCAAAAGAAGTAAAGTTGTTTCATCTATAAGAAACTTTTTAAGTGATCTTAACTATTTAGAAGTTGAAACTCCCATTTTACAACCAATTCCGGGGGGCGCAGCTGCTAAGCCATTTGTAACTCATCACAATGCGCTCAATATTCCTCTTTATCTTAGAATAGCTAATGAACTTTATCTTAAGAGACTTATAGTGGGGGGGTATGAAGGTGTTTTCGAATTTGCAAAGGATTTTAGAAATGAGGGCATGGATAGAACTCACAATCCAGAATTTACAAATTTAGAATTTTATGTAGCATATAAAGACTACTATTGGATGATGGAAACCACAGAGAAACTTTTAGAAAAAGTTGCAATTGATGTAAATGGAAAAAGTAAAATAGAATTTGGAAATCATATAATAAACTTTAAAGGTCCGTACAAAAAAATAAGTATTCTAGACTCAATAAAGGAGAATACTGGGTATGATTTAAAAAATATGTCAGAATCTGAAACTTTTGAAGTTGCCAAAAATCTTGGTATCGAAGTAGATGATACGATGGGTAGAGGAAAATTAATTGATGAGATATTTGGAGAAAAATGCGAATCAAAATATATCCAACCAACATTTATAACTGACTATCCTAAAGAAATGAGCCCTTTAACCAAAGAGCATAGGGACAACCCTGAACTAACTGAAAGGTTTGAGTTACTGATTAATGGAAGTGAAATAGCTAATGCATATTCAGAACTTAATGACCCTATTGATCAATTAGAAAGATTTGAAGATCAATTAAAGCTTTCGCAAAAAGGTGATGAAGAAGCAATGTTTATTGATTATGATTTTATCAAATCTCTTGAATATGGTATGCCTCCTACCTCAGGTATAGGTTTTGGAATTGATAGACTAGTGATGCTTCTAGCTAATAAAAAATCTATTCAAGAAGTGATATTTTTTCCTCAGATGAAACCTGTAAAAAAAATTCCTAACTTAGAGTTAAGTCAAGAAGAAAAGTCTGTTTTTTCTATTATCCAAAAAAAAGGTATTATTGAATTAAATGATTTAAAAAAGAAATCAGAACTGTCAAACAAGAAATGGGACAAGACAATTAAAATTTTAACAAAAAACAAGCTTGCTAAAGTTGTAAAAAATGATGATGGACTTTTTGTTGAACTATTTTAGCTAATTCATAATTCAATTTCATAGCATAATTAACTATAATATTTACATGTTTTTTATAAATTTATTAGCAATGTCTATATATTTTAATATGAAAACTAATTATTTCAAACCACTAATAATATTAATTATTTTATTAATATTTACAAGCTTTAATACATATTCTCAAAACGATAATGACAGAAAGAGTAAAACAAAAAAAGAAAAATTATACTCTGAAATTATAACTAATGAAGCTAAGAGCGACTCTGGTATTTTTGATGTTCATAAAGTTGATGATAAGTACTATTTTGAAATAAATGATAGTTTAATCGGGAGAGATATGATGATGGTTACTCGAGTTGTAAAAATGGCAACTGAAATACCACTATCTGCACATAAACTTAGTGAACAAGTAATTAGATGGGAGAAATTTGATAATAATATTTTATTAAAAGTTGCATCATATTCAAAATTTGCAAATGATACATTACCAATAAATGAAGCAGTTTCTAATTCTAATTTTGAACCAATAATTTCAAGCTTTAGTATAGTAACAAGAAATAATAAAAAACAATCTTTAGTTATTGACGTAACTAATATATTTAAATCTGATGTAAAGGTTTTTGGTTTTCCTCAATCTAGAAGAAAATCTTATAAAATTTCCAGTCTAGATTCTAAACTATCCTTCATAGAATCTATAAAAAGTTTTCCTTTAAATATCGAGGTAAGACATATTAAAACATATAAATCCTCTGATTCAAGAAATGGACAAGTTTCTATGTTACTTAATAATTCTATTATCCTTTTACCAAAAATTCCAATGAAGAGGAGATATTTTGATCAAAGAGTTGGATGGATTACATCTAGTCAAGTTGATTACGGATTAGATAATCAAGAGGCTGAAACAGTTAGATATTTACGAAGGTGGAAATTAGAAGTAAAAGATGAAGACATTGAAAAATTTAATAAAGGAGAACTTGTTGAGCCAAAAAATCCTATTGTTTTTTACATTGATCCTGGAACACCATTAAAATGGAGAAAATATATAAAACAAGGTATTGAAGACTGGCAAGCTGCATTTGAAGAAGCAGGTTTTAAAAATGCTATTATTGCCAAAGATCCACCTAGTGTAGATGAAGATCCTGATTGGAGCGCTGAAGACATTAGATATTCTGTTTTTAGATATTTAGCTTCAACAACCATTAATGCAAATGGTGGACAAGTAGCTGATCCTAGATCAGGGGAAATACTACAATTTGATGTTAATTGGTATCACAACGTATTAAAACTTTTAAGAAATTGGTGGGTTGTTCAAACTGGAGCTATTAACCCTGAAGCAAGATCAATAGAATTAAAGAATGAAGTTATGGGAGAAGGAGTTCGTTTTGTTGCAGCACATGAAGTTGGACACGCAATTGGACTTCCCCACAATATGGGCAGCAGCAGCGCTTACCCAGTTGATTCACTTAGATCTAAAACTTTCACAAAAAAGTATGGTACTGCCCCTTCTATTATGGATTATGCTAGGTGGAATTATATTGCTCAACCAGGTGATGAAGGTGTAGCTCTTATGCCATCATATTGGGATACTCCTAATATTGGAATTTATGATAAATATTCAATTAAATGGGGGTACAAGCCAATTTTAGATGTTTCCGAGGAAGAAGAAATAAAAATACTCCGAAGTTGGATTTTAGACAAACAGAATGATTTAACATATAGATACGGAGACCCAGGAATTGATCCTAGTTCACAAACTGAAGATTTAGGTGATAATGCTATAAAAGCAAGTGAATATGGAATCGCAAATTTAAAAATAATAGTTCCAAACCTGATAGATTGGTCAACTAAGGATGGAGAAGGATACGATGATTTAAATGAGATGTATAATACTGTTTTATCACAATTTAGAAGATATATGGGGCATGTAACAACAAATATTGGTGGAGTATATCAATATTATAAAACTTCAAATCAGGACGGGGCTGTATACAATCATGTTGATAAAAACCATCAAAAATTATGTGTTGATTTTTTACATAATAATTTATTTGAAACCCCACATTGGATTATTGAAAAAAATATTTTGAATAAAATTGAATTTGCTGGTATTACTAATAGAATCCGATCACTTCAAAGTAGTTATCTGAATAGTATTTTAGATTTTGGCAGAATGGCAAGAATGATTGAAAATGAGGCGATAAATGGAAGTAATTCCTATTCACTTAGTGAAATGATGGATGATTTAAAAAATGGATTGTGGAAAGAATTAAAAAAACAAGAAAAAATTGATATTTACAGAAGAAATCTTCAAAGAAGTTATATTAATAGACTTGGATATTTAATGAAAAGTGAACAAGAAGTTAGGTTAGGATCATATTGGTCAAATTATGTTACTAGAGTTAAAGTTGATGTTTCAGATATAAGATCTGTCACAATGGGGACTTTATTAGAACTTAAAAAGGAGCTTTTAAAATCTGAGAAAAAATATTCTGATTTAAATATTAAAAATCATTTGAACTATTGTATTAGTTTAATCAATAGCTCTTTAAAAGTTAACTAATGCTGTACTTTTAATTTTTGACCAATATTTAAGTTAATTGAATTTAAATCATTTAGTTTTTTAAGCTTTTCAATTGAAATATTATATTTTTTGGAAATTGAATAAAGAGTGTCTCCTTTTTTAACTGAGTGGATCGTAGAGTTATCTTTTTCTTTTGCTGGTTTTCTCCTTTTCTTTTTATCTATCGACTTTTTTGAACCATCAAACTTCCAAAGCTTATAGTCTTCAATTATAGAGATTAATTTTTCTGGATAATTTGGATCAGTTGCATAACCAGCTTTACTAAGTCCTTCCGCCCATTTAATATAATCCTTAATTGAATATCGAAACAAGAAAGAATAGCGGCCTCTTGTTGTTAAAAACTCGGAGTGATCTTTATAGCTTTCAATCGGATTTTTATACTTTCTGAAACATTCTCCTTTTTCATCATCATCATGATATACTTTTTTCCCCCTCCACTCTTGATGACACTTAATACCAAAATGATTATTTGATTTTAATGCTAGAGTACTTACTCCTGCACCCGATTCAAGTAGGCCTTGCGAAAGAATTATACTTGCGGGAATCTTATATTTTTTCATTTGTTGAATAGCAAAATCAGAGTAAGTTTTAATATACCATCTCTTCCTTTCATCTGAATTCATATTATTGAGGAATCTCTTAAGTTGATCTGTTTTGTTAAAATTATTTTTGTGCAGAGATCTTTTAATATTAAGTCTTGTTAGATTGCATCCAGAAAACAAAAAAGTGACGATTATAAATACAGAAATAAGTTTTAAAAAAGTAAGTCTTTTCACTTTTATAAAAGTATTAATAACTTAATAATTATCTAGTTTTTGGGCATAATTATTGTATTATAAATAGTATGAAAAGTAAATTAATGTTATTTTTTTTTATTGCTTTATTTTCATCTTGTTCGTCTGTAAGAGTAGTTTATGATTATGATTCTACAATAGATTTTAATAATTATTCCACATTTGCCTTCTCTAAACAAGAAATTGAAAAATTGGAAATTTCTGATATTGATAAAAAAAGAATTTTAAACTCTATTGAACAATCAATGAAAGAGAAAGGATATGATTTTTCTTCCTCTCCTGATTTAATAATAAATATTTCTACAAAATCTAGAGAAGATATTTATATAAATCAATCTTATAACAGATTTGGATTTGGGTGGTATGGTTTCCCTTATGAACAAACATATAGACCAAACTCTAGAATTATTGGATTATTATATATTGATATTCTTGATGGAAAAACAAAAAATTTGATTTGGCAAGGTAATGGTTCGGGATCACTCTATTCAAATAAATTTAGTAGAGATGAATTAATTTTAAATTTTGTCAATGAAGTGATGGAATCATTTCCCCATAAATTATAAAAATTCCTTAGAAATTTTAATAAGTTCTTTTATAGAAATTGTTTTTTTCCCAGAACCAGTAGCAAAATGTGTTTGCCCTCCTCCTGCTCCATCAATTTCAACACATATCCTTTTTACAATTTCTGAAGCATTTAAATTATTTGTTTCAATTAGTGACTTAGAAATATAACAAACAAGTGAGATGCTTTTACTTTCAGAGACTAATACTAAAAATAAGTCTTCTAACTTCTTTCCAATTAAAAAACATAAAGATTTCATATTGGATGAGCTTAAATCTACCTTAGAAACCAAGAAATTAACATTATTTATCTTTTGATTCTTAGAAAGTATTTCTTGTGTTTTGTTTAAGATAATTTGATTTTCTAATTTTTTTGATGATTTTTCTAAAGATTTTTTTTCATTTTGCAGAGAAACAACACTCTCTAAAATATTTGATTTAGATAATATTAATTGACCAATATTATCTAGTTCTTTAGATTTATTTAAAAGAATATCAATTGCTGTAGATCCAGAAACTGCTTCAATTCTTCTAATTCCAGATGCAACAGAACCTTCACTCATTATTTTAAATACCCTTAGTGAAAGAGTGTTCTGAACATGAGTTCCGCCACAGAGCTCATATGAGTCTCCGAACTTAATTGATCTGACATTTTTTCCATATTTTTCCCCAAATAAGGCAATAACTCCATTATCAATGGCATTTTTATAATTTTCGTCTCTGTTTTCTTCTAATTTAATTGCCTCATTAATTCTATCATTAACAAAATTTTCAATTTGTACAATTTCAGATGATTCAATTTTTTTTGTGTGTGAAAAATCAAATCTTAAATAATTGCTATTAACGAGTGAACCTTTTTGTTCTATATGGTCACCTAAAACTTTTCTTAAAGCTTGATGTAATAAGTGGGTAGCAGTATGATTTGAAGATGATTTTTTTCTGTTAATTTTATCAACTGTAAGCTCATATTCAAAATTTTCTTCAAGTTTACAATCTGTTACAACATGAATTATTTCTTCATTTTCTTTTTTAGTATTTATAACATCAATAGAAATACCAGATTTTGAAATAATTTTACCTGTATCTCCAGCCTGACCACCACCCTGTGGATAAAATGGGGTCTTATTGAAGACTATTTCTTTTAATTTTTCTTTATTTGTTTCGACTGATCTATACTTTTTTATTTTTGAGTTTGTAGTCAAAATTTCATAACCAATAAATTTGGAAGAAATATTTTTATTTATAATTTTCCAATCGCTATTTTTTGAAAATGCTGAAACTCTAGATCTAATTTTTTGTTCGTTAAGATATTTATTAAAATCTTTAACATTAAATTTTAGTTTATTTTCACTTAATATCAATGATGTTAAATCAATTGGAAAACCATAAGTATCATAAAGCTCAAAAACATCCTTACCTGAAATAACTGTGTCATTATTTTTTTTAATTATAATATCTAGCTTATTTATACCTTGGGACAAAGTTCTTAAAAATATTTTTTCTTCCTGTTTTATGATTGATTTTATATTCACTTTTTCCTTTAAAATTTCTGGAAAAACTTCATCAAATTGACTTGCAAGAACATCAACTAAATTATAAAGAAAGGGTTGAGAAAAATTTAAAAAAGTATAACCGTATCTAATTGCTCTTCTTAATATTCTTCTAACAACATAAGATGACCCAGTATTACCAGGTATTTTACCATCAGCTATACAAAAGGATATTGCTCTTAAGTGATCAGAAATTACCCTAAAAGCTATATCTTTCTTTTTATCAACACCATATTTAAATTCTGATAATTTTTCTATTTCATTAATTATTGGTTTAAATAGATCTGTATCATAATTGGATTTTTTTTTCTGTATAACTCTCACTAGTCTTTCAAATCCCATTCCTGTATCAATATGTTTATTGGGCAAAGGCTCTAAATCTCCATTTTGTTTTCTGTTATATTGTATAAAAACTAAGTTCCAAAGTTCGATAATTTGAGGGTGATCTTTATTTACTAAGTTGATAGCATTAATTTCACTTTTTTCTTTTTCTGACCTTAAATCGATGTGAATCTCAGAACAAGGTCCACAGGGTCCGGTATCGCCCATTTCCCAAAAATTATCTTTTTTATTACCCAAAATAATTTTTGATTTATCTACAATTTTATTCCAAATATTAAAAGTTTCTGAATCTAAATCTAGTTTATCTATCTTATTTCCCTCAAATACGGTAACATATAAATCATCTTTAGAAAGATTAAAATTTTGGGTTAAGAGTTCCCAACTCCAGTTAATTATTTCTTTTTTAAAATAATCTCCAAAACTCCAATTTCCTAGCATTTCAAACATTGTATGGTGATAATGATCAATTCCAACCTCCTCTAAATCATTATGTTTTCCAGAAACTCTTAAACATTTTTGGGAATTAACTAGACGTTTCCCAAAATCATTTTTTCCACCCAAAAAGATGCTTTTAAATTGATTCATTCCAGCATTTGTAAACATTAAAGAAGGATCGTTTTTAGAAACTATTGGTGAGGATGAAATAAAAGAGTGTTCTTTAGATTTAAAAAAATCAATAAATTTTTTTCTAATGCTATTTGAATCCATTAATAATATTTACTTTAAATAGAATCTTTATATTTACAAAGTAAAAAATAAATATCGACTACTCAATCAAAAAAACTTTTTTATGAGTAAATCAAAATTTTATTATGATAAGAAATCTCTTTCCTTCAAAGAAATAAAAACTTCTAACAGGGTAAAAATAATCAATATATCAACATTTATTTTTGTTACATTTATTTTCGGAATAATTTCTTTATTTATTTTAATAAGTACACCATACTTAAATACACCAACTGAACTTTCTCAAGATAGGGAATTAAAAAACTATGAATTTCAACTTGAAATACTTAATAAAAGATTAAATCAACTTGAAAATGTTTTGAATAATTTAGAATTAAGAGATAATAATATATATAGGGTATTGTTTGAGGCTAATCCCATTGACCCTGATATTAGAAAAGCAGGTTTTGGAGGAATTAATAGGTACTCAGATCTCGAGGGCTTCAAAAATTCAAATCTGATAATCGAAACAACAAAAAAGATAGATATACTAACGAAACAATTAGTTATTCAGTCTAAATCTTTAGAC
>JBELHE010000063.1:0-8327 GCA_042091575.1 Cryomorphaceae bacterium | reverse complement strand
ATTAGTATTCATCAAGCTCCTCATATTCACAGAATAGTAAAAAATACTAACTTAAAAATAAACGGAATTCACATGCACACTGGAAGTGATATTTTAGACATTGGAGTATTTTTAAATGCAGCAGAAATTTTATTTACAATCGCTGAAAAGTTTAAAGATTTAGACTTTATAGATTTTGGAAGTGGATTCAAAGTTCCATATAGACCAGGAGATTCTGAAACAAATATTGAAGAATTGGGTGAAAAACTCACAATAAGATTTAATAAGTTTTGTAGAAACTATGGAAAGGATCTATCGCTAATGTTCGAGCCTGGTAAATTTTTAGTGAGTGAATCAGGAAAGTTCCTATGTAAAGTTAATTCCATTAAACAAACCACATCTACAGTATTTGCACAAATAGATAGTGGATTTAACCATTTAATACGACCAATGATGTATGGTGCTAATCATTTTATTGAAAATATTTCAAACCCAGGTGATGTGGAAAGGTATTACAGTGTTGTTGGGTATATATGCGAAACTGACACATTTGCAACAAATAGAAAAATATCTACTATTAGCCCAGGTAATATTCTAAGCTTTAGTAATGCTGGAGCTTATTGTTTTTCAATGAGCAGTAATTACAACTCAAGATATAGACCTGCTGAGATTTTATATATCGACAATGAATTAAAAACTATAAGAAAAAGAGAATCATTTGAAGATCTTATAAAAAATCAGGTTGAAATTAATCTATAACACCAGAACTAACTAAATAATCATCATTATAAATTGCAATAAATTGTCCTTTTGCAATAGATTTTTGTTTCTTATAAAATGTGACTATATAATACTTTTTGGTTAATTCAACCTTAATTCTTTGAAGAGGTTGTCTATATCTTATTCGTGCAACTAAACAGTTTGAATTTATAAGATTAAATTTATTTAAAATATAATGCATTTTTTCTTTTTTCACCCTTAAAGAAGACCTAAAAAGACCTGAATGATTTTCTCCTTCTCCAACATAAATTATATTTTTTTGCACGTCTGTGGCAAGAATAAATAAAGGTTCTTTAGTGCCTCCTATAGCTAATCCTTTTCTTTGACCAACGGTAAAAAAATGAGCACCTGGATGTTTCCCTATAAGTGTTCCCATTTTAGCTGAGTATAAATAATCTTTAGATTTTTCCTCGATATTAAATTCATCGTTTAAATTATCATACATACTTAAGCTTCTAGGAATTAGAAAAACATCACCTTGTTTTTTTAATAGCTTTTGTTGTAAAAAATCAGATAATTTAACTTTTCCAATAAAACACAAACCCTGAGAATCTTTTTTATTTGCATTTATTAATCCATTATCCTTTGCAATTTTCCTCACCGTATCTTTTTTAAGATGTCCGATTGGAAAGAGAGTTTTACTTAACTGGTATTGATTTAGTTGACATAAGAAATATGACTGATCTTTATCTTTATCAATACCTGATTTTAAAAAATAACAATTTTTTCCATCAACGCTATCAAATTGTATTTGAGCATAATGACCTGTAGCTATATAATCAGCATTCAATTTTAAAGCAGTATCTAGAAAAATATCAAATTTAATTTCTCTATTACAAAGTATATCAGGGTTAGGAGTTCTTCCATCTTCATATTCAGAAAACATATAATCAACAATTTTATTTTTATATTCTTTACTTAGGTCAATTACCTGAAATGGTATATTAAATTTTTGAGCTACCATCATTGCATCATAACTATCCTCTAACCAAGGGCACTCAGAGGAAATAGTAACACTTTCGTCATGCCAGTTTTTCATGAAAATTGCTAAAACATCATAACCCTGATTCTTTAACAAGTAAGCAGCAACACTTGAATCAACTCCACCGGACATTGCAACTACAACTCTTGTAGAAGTAGACATAATTATTTTTTGCTTTTAAGTTTCTGTTTCTTTTCAGCTTCATCCATCATTTCTTTCATCTTTCTTAGTCTCCTTTGAAAACGATTTTCTGAGGAAGGTTGTTTTTTCTTTTCTTCAATGGTAGCTAATATTTTTTTCTCATCAAGAATAAAATTTTTAATTGTAAGCATAATAATTATTGTAAGAATATTAGAAACAGTATAATATAATGATAATCCACTAGCAAAATTATTGAAGAAAATTAACAAGGTAAATGGTATGACATACATTATAAACTTCATATTAGGCATACCTGGCTGAGAAGGTTGCATTTGTTGACTACCTGACATCTTTGTATAAAAGAACATAGCAACTGCTGCAGTAATAGGAAATAAGCTTACATGATCTCCATAGAAAGGTATATAAAAAGGTAATTCTGCAATTACATCATAGGTGCTTAAATCATCAGCCCACAAAAAAGATTCACCTCTCAAAGCAAAAGCAACAGGGAAAAAACAAAAAAGAGCATAAAAAACAGGTAATTGAATTAAAGCGGGCAAACAACCTGCAAGTGGATTTGCTCCTGCTTGATTATAAATTTTCATTGTTTCCTGGTTTTTTTTCATTGGATCATCTTTATATTTTTCGGAAACAACAGATATTTCTGGTTTTAAAATTCTCATTTTTGCTTGACCTAAATACATTTTATATTGAACTGGAGACATAACCAAACGAGTTAAAATCACCATAATAACTATAGCTATTCCAGCTGAGAAAAAAGAGCTTAAAAAATAATATAAAGGAAAAAATATATTTTCATTTATCCAACCAAAAATACCCCATCCAAACCAGATAGATTTTGAAATACCATCATATGAATCATTTAATATATAATAATCATTTGGACCTATATAAAACTTGAAAGATTCATTAATTTGACTATTAGATTGATTCACTAATGGGATTTTAGTTTCAAATTTTTTCAAATATTTTGTTTCATTATCTTCATTATCTAGATTAATTGAATTAAAATCAATATTATTTTTTAAATCGTTGAAAATTATAAAAGAATTAAAAAAATGTTGACTATAGGAAATCCATTTAGCACTCCCGTTTTCATTATCATCACTGTATGCACTCAAATCCTCAACACTATCATCTTCATTTTTATAATTCAGATAAGTATATCTGTTCTCATATGTTGCACTTCTTGAATTTCTTAATGATTCTAGATCCCATTTAAGCCTAATGTCAGTATGGTTTAAATTACCAGTCTGAATTTTGAAATCAAACAAATAACCACTTTTAGGTAAAAAATATGTCAATTCTACATTAGCCTGGTTTGAAGAATAATGTGTAAATTTTAATTTAGTACCGTCTGAGTCACTGGTTAAAACATTATCAAAAAATAGATTTGAAGTGTCAAAAGAACTAGGATTTTGATCTGAAACAATATAAATATTTTGATTGTTATCATTTATCTTAATTGGCTCATTATTTTGATCAAAATATTTTTTTAAAATTGACTCAATAATTCTACCTCCTTTGTTGCTAATTTTTAAAATAATGTCTTCATTTTCTAATGTAAAAATTTCTTCATTAATTATTAGATCGGTATCTTTTTTTTGTAATAATGGACCATCTAATTCAGAAACTGATTTTCCATCGTTTGATTCAATCTTATTTTGATTATCATAATTAATATTTTCAGCAGGTTGAGGAGCATAATAAAAAACCCAAAAGGCACACGCTATCAGTATTAAAAAACCAACAATTTGATATGGATCAATTCTGTTTTCTCCCATTATTTATTTTTATGAATTAAAGCTGCTTCAACGAATGAAACAAAAACCGGGTGTGGTTGTTCAACAGTACTTTGATATTCAGGATGAAACTGAACTCCGAAAAACCAAGGATGATTAGACAGTTCAATGATTTCAACTAATCCTGTATCTGGATTTTTACCGGAAAAAATCATACCTTTTTTGGAAAACTGACTCATATATTCAAAATTCAACTCATATCTGTGTCTGTGTCTTTCATGAATTTTATTAGCTGAATAAATCTTATTAGCTAATGAATTATCTTCTAAAACACATTCCCAGGAACCTAATCTCATAGTTCCACCTTTTTCTTTAATATTTTTTTGACTTTCCATCATGGATATTACTGGATATTTACAATCAATATCCATTTCAGTGGAATTTGCTTGATTTAATCCAAGAACGTTTCTTGCAAATTCAATTACTGCCATCTGCATACCTAAACATATTCCTAAAAAAGGAATATTTTTTTCTCTAGCAACCCTAATTGATTCAATCTTACCTTCCACACCTCTCTCACCAAAACCAGGAGCAACTAATATTGCATTTAGATTTTCAAAAATTTTATTAACGGATTTTTTATTAATTTGTTCAGAATGAATAGGAACAACAATTACCTTAACATCATTTGAAGCACCAGCGTGGATAAATGACTCCAGGATTGATTTATATGAATCTTGTAATTCAACATACTTACCTATTAAACCAATTCTTACATCAAATGAAGGATTTTTAATTTTTTTTACAAATTTATTCCATCTATCTAAACCAGATAATTGTGTATTATTTAAATTTAATTTTTTTAATACTACGTCATCTAGTTTTTCGTTTTGCATTAAGACAGGAACCTCATATATAGTTGAAGCATCAATAGATTCTATAACAGATTCAATTTCAACATTACAAAAAAGAGCAATCTTTTTTCTTAATTCATCATTTAAACTATGTTCAGTTCTACACACAATAATATCAGCATTTATACCCGACTCCATTAACTTTTTTACAGAGTGTTGTGTTGGTTTAGTTTTTAATTCACCAGCTGCTGATAAATAAGGAAGCAGTGTTAAATGAATTACCACACTATTACCCATACCAACTTCCCACCTAAATTGTCTCACTGCTTCAATAAATGGATAGGACTCAATATCACCAACTGTCCCCCCTAATTCAGTAATTATTATATCATAATTTTTTTCCTCCTTTATAAGCTTTATTCGTCTTTTAATTTCATTAGTTATATGTGGAATAACTTGTACTGTTTTTCCTAAAAAATCACCTTTACGTTCTTTATTTATAACTGTTTGATAAATCTGGCCAGTTGTTGTGTTATTTGATTCACTGGTTCTAATATTTAAGAATCTTTCGTAGTGACCTAAATCGAGGTCTGTTTCAGTGCCATCTTGAGTTACATAACACTCTCCATGCTCATATGGATTTAAGGTTCCTGGGTCAATATTTATATAAGGATCAAATTTTTGAATTGTAACGTTTAAGCCTCTAGATTGTAATAATTTTGCTAATGAAGCTGAAATAATTCCTTTACCTAATGATGAACTTACGCCGCCAGTCACAAAAATATATTTTGGAATATTTTTAGAATTCATTATTAAATCAAAAATACAAAACTATTATTCAATATTAGTCTCTTCAATTTCCAAAATTTCGAGATCTTGGTGTCTTAAAATAAAAAAAGATCTGTTTCTGTAAAAATTATCATTAAAAGTGTAATCAAACTTATTTTGAAAATATGATGTTTCACCATAGTGAAATGAATTTTCAATTTTTTTAAACACGGCAATCCTTAAAATTAAATCCATGGTTAGATCTCTTGCTTTAATAGAGATTCGATCTGGTTCATTTCCATATTTTTCAATATAATTATTATAAAAAATATTAAAATTAAAACTTGTAGAAGGCTTTGAATTTGAAGGATATATAAAATCTAAATTCCCGAGTTTTTCGAGGCTAATATTGGGGTTTTCATAATTTTCTGAACTAACAGTGGAAAATAATCTAATTTTTCTTTGATTATTTTTTTGAGAATTTAAAAGAGAAGTTACACTGGATATTATATTTGATTTTGATGTTTCTAGAAAAATCCAATTTTGTTTATTTATACCCATCAAAGAATCGGTAATTTTTGGATCAACAAAAAGATTTTGTTCGTCTATATTAATTAATTCTGCAGTTGGAAATTTATTTAAAAGTCTAGATTTTGAACTTAAATTATTTAAGTCTGATATAATGATAGCGCATTGATCTTCCGTCACTTTTATCTCGTTATCAATGATATCAAAAACTTTTGATGATTTCAGTGAGTTATTGGAAGTTGTAATTACAACATTTTCTTTAAACTTTACTCCATTATCTGTTAGAGGAGAAACTATTAAAGAACTATTGTCCAAATTAAATTTATTGAAGTTTCTACTTATAAAAGGACCGATTATTATATCAAACTTTGTAAAATCTATGGTTTTTAATTTTTCAATTTTTTTTAGATCATTCTCTGTGTCATAAACACTCAAGTTTATATTTATACCTAAATCCTCTAATTCTTGTATAGCATAATTTAATCCATTGAGAAAATTAATTGAAATTGTTGTTAAGTTGACATCTTTAAGTATTTTTTCAGTATCATCTATTGAATCTAATTCTATTGTATTTAATTTAAATGGAGCGAGTAAAGCTATGTCAAAATTAATTCTTTTAAATTTTTCACCACTTAGATCTTTTAACTTGTAATCCAACTTAGTTAAGGTGTCCTTCAAGGATGAATCAATAGAAATTTCATTTTTTTCATTGACTATATTTTTTTTCATTAAAGGAATGATTAGAACAGATCTTCTTTTGAGTTTATCAATTTGAATACCAGGGTTAAATTTAATTACTTCATTTATTGTCAATCCATATTTTTTTGAAATACCAAAAAGGGTCTCTTTTTTTTGAACAGTATGGTTTACTATTGAATCATATTTTGAAAGAAAATTATCAGAGTCTTCTTGTGCATTTAAACTAACACACAGTAATAATATAAAAAAAAATATTTGCTTACTTATTCCCATTCAATTGTGGCAGGCGGTTTTGAACTTATATCATAAACAACTCTATTAATCCCTTTTACATTATTAATTATCTTATTTGAAACATCTTGTAAAAATTTATGAGGTAAATTAACCCAATCAGCTGTCATACCATCAGTAGATGTAACGGCTCTTAAAACGACACAATTTTCATATGTTCTTTCATCACCCATAACTCCAACAGATTTGATTGGGAGTAAAATAACTCCAGCTTGCCAAATTTTATCATAAAGATTATTAGTTTTTAATTCATTAATAAAAATTTGGTCTGCTTCTTGAAGAATTTTAACTTTTTGTTTATTAATGTCTCCGAGAATTCTAATAGCTAAACCGGGCCCTGGGAATGGGTGTCTTTTTAAAATATTTTTACTAATTTTCAACTCTTTACCAACTTTTCTTACCTCATCTTTAAACAACATTTTTAATGGTTCAATAACTTTTAATTTCATGTAATCGGGTAAGCCTCCAACATTATGGTGTGATTTAATAGTAGCTGACGGCCCTTTAACGGATATTGATTCAATAACATCAGGATAGATTGTTCCTTGACCAAGCCATTTTATATTGTCTATCATTTTTGCTTCTTCATCAAAGACATCAACAAAAACTTTCCCAATAACTTTTCTCTTTTTTTCTGGATCATCTACATCTTTTAGAGCTTTGTAAAATTTATCTTTTGCATCTATTCCTTTTACATTTAAACCCATACCCTCATACTGCTTTAAAACAGAATCAAATTCGTTTTTTCGAAGTAAACCATTATCAATAAAAACACAATATAAATTATTACCAATTGCTTTATTTACTAATACAGCTGCAACAGATGAATCAACTCCACCAGAAAGACCTAAAACAACGCTGTCGTTGCCAATTTTATTTTGGATATCTAAAATTGTTTTTTCAACAAAAGAGCTTGGGGTCCAATTTGGTTTTAAACCAGCTATATTGATTAAAAAATTTTTTAACAATATTTTCCCATCAGTGCTGTGGTAAACCTCAGGATGGAATTGAATCCCAAAAGTATTTTCATCATTAAATTGAAAGGCAGCATTTTTAACATCTTTAGTACTTGCAATTCTTTTTGACGAAAAGGGTAGTTTAAAAATTGTATCGGCATGACTCATCCAAACCTGTGAACCATCTCTAATATTTGAAAAAATATTATTTGAGTTATCAACTCTATTTAGATTAGCCCTTCCATATTCTCTAGTCTTAGATGGTTTAACCTCACCTCCACAAGAATCTGCAAGCAACTGAGCCCCATAACAAATTCCAAGAATAGGTAAAACTCCTCTTATTTTATCTATATCAATTTTCAAAGAATCTTTTGACCTTACTGAGTATGGTGATCCAGATAAAATTAGAGCTTTATAGTCATCCATATTGTAATTTATATGGTTGAAAGGGGAAATTTCACAATAAATATTTAGTTCTCTTACTCTTCTTGCGATTAGTTGTGTATACTGAGAACCAAAATCAAGAATTAAAACCTTTTCTTGCATTTTCAAAAATACATCATTAAAAATGATAAATAAAATTAAA
>JBELHE010000062.1:0-9334 GCA_042091575.1 Cryomorphaceae bacterium | reverse complement strand
GTGGGTGCATCTTCATTGAACAGTTATAATGTTACAGGAAATATGGTTCAGAATAACTCATATACTCTTGCTGCTGCTGGTGGTGTTTTTGAAAAAGCAGAATTAAATAATGTTCAACCAGAATTTGTTAAAACTAAAGAATTTGGTTACAGATACAATGGTAAAAAAGTTTCTGTAGATATTTCTGCCTATTGGAGTAAGTACACTGATTTTATAACTGAAGTACAAGTTATCACGCCATTATATGGAAGTGTTGCTAATTTAAGCGGAGCAGGAGCAGTAGCTGCCGGAGATTTTAGAGCATTTAGCTGGAATACCAATACGAACGATGAGGTTACAACTAAAGGAATTTCAGCTGGAGTTGATGCTAAAATTGGAAAGTTTGATATAGGATCTAGCATTAGTTATAACGAGCTAAAAAGCGATAATCAAGATCCTGATTTTATTTCTTACTTTAATACTCCACCTATTAGAGCTAAATTATCATTTGGTTCTGTCAATCTTACAGAAAGACTGGGTTTTAATGTTTCAGCTAGGTATCACAACGATTTTACATGGGAGGGTACATTTTTAACTGAAGAAATTCCAGAGAACTTAACATTTGATGTCTCTCTTAATTTTGATGCTCCTGAGCTTAAAGGAAAAATAAAAGTTGGAGCTGTTAATGTCGGAGCCAATGATTATATACCTTATGCGGGTGGTGGAACTATTGGTAGTACTTATTATGTTCAGTACTCTTTAAATCCATAAACATATAAACATATTATTGTTAATAAAGGCGCCTTTTAGGCGCCTTTTTTTATTGATTTTCAGAATAATAATTCAATATTCTATTTATATTTGCACATCATATATCCACATTAATTATAAAATAATTTATAATGTCAAAAAAAGCAGGTAAAGTATCGCAAATAATTGGTCCAGTGGTTGATGTCACATTTGATTCTTCAACTACGGAATTACCTAAGATTTACGATTCATTAGAAGTTAATAAAAAAGATGGTTCAGTTTTAGTTTTAGAAGTACAGTCTCATGTTGGAGAAGATATGGTTAGAACCATATCTATGGACTCGACGGACGGATTAAGCAGAGGTTCTGATGTTATTTCAACTGGAAGTCCTATTCAAATGCCTGTTGGAAAAGATATTTATGGTCGGTTATTCAATGTAATTGGTGATGCAATTGATGGAATGAAAAATCTTCCAAAAAATGGTGATAATGGTTTGTCTATTCATAGAGAGGCACCAGATTTTGATCAACTTTCTACATCAACAGAGGTTTTATTTACTGGTATAAAAGTTATTGATTTGATAGAACCATATGCAAAAGGTGGTAAAATTGGTCTCTTTGGAGGAGCAGGTGTTGGCAAAACTGTTCTAATACAAGAACTGATTAATAATATTGCTAAAGGTCATGGCGGACTCTCAGTTTTTGCTGGAGTAGGTGAGAGAACAAGAGAAGGTAATGATTTACTTAGAGAAATGCTCGAATCGGGGATTATCAAATATGGTGATGATTTTATGAAATCTATGGAAAATGGTGGATGGGATCTGAGCAAGGTAGATAGTAAGGCAATGGAAGAGTCAAAAGCAACATTTGTCTTTGGTCAAATGAATGAACCCCCTGGAGCTAGAGCTCGTGTTGCATTATCAGGTCTTACTGTTGCTGAATATTTTCGAGATGGTAGTGGTGATGGACAAGGTAAAGATGTTCTATTTTTTGTGGATAATATCTTTAGATTTACTCAAGCTGGATCCGAAGTTTCTGCTTTGTTAGGTAGAATGCCATCAGCTGTTGGATATCAGCCAACACTAGCTACAGAAATGGGTGCTATGCAAGAAAGAATTACATCAACAAAAAAAGGATCTATTACATCAGTTCAAGCAGTTTATGTTCCTGCGGATGATTTAACTGATCCTGCACCAGCAACTACATTTGCTCACCTTGATGCTACCACTGTATTGTCAAGAAAAATTGCAGAATTAGGAATTTATCCAGCAGTTGATCCATTAGATTCAACATCAAGAATTCTTACACCTGAAATATTGGGTGATGATCATTATAATTGTGCTCAGAGGGTAAAGGAAATGCTTCAAAAATATAAAGAACTACAAGATATAATTGCAATTCTAGGTTTAGAAGAGCTATCAGAGGAAGATAAATTAGCTGTTTCACGAGCAAGACGTGTACAAAGGTTTTTATCACAACCATTTCATGTTGCAGAACAATTTACTGGGATTCCGGGTGTTTTAGTTGATATAAAAGATACTATTAAAGGCTTTAATATGATAATGGATGGAGAATTAGATCATCTTCCAGAAGCTGCTTTCAATTTAAAAGGTACTATCGAAGAGGCCATTGAAGCTGGTGAAAAAATGATTGCTGAAGCTAAATAGACACTTATGTTTATAGAAATTGTTAGTCCTGAAAAAACTATTTTTACTGGAGATATAGATAGTGCTTACTTACCTGGATCCGAAGGTTTTTTTCAAATACTTGACAATCATGCGCCTATAGTATCAACTTTAAAAAAAGGAATTATTCAATTATCTGGTCAGTTTGAAAATGATATGTCTAAAAATTTAACTTTAGATGGTTTAAATAAAGCTACATTGAGTATTGAGTCAGGTGTAGCTGAAATGAAAAACAATAAACTAATTATATTAGTGGATTAATTATAATCTCTTTTGAACCTTTTTATAAGAATATCATTTTTATTTTTTTCATTATCGCTGTTTTCACAATTAGTAAGTCTTGATGAAGTCACAGTATCTGAATCAAAAATTAGTTTACCTTTTTCTCAAAAATATAGATCTATTGAAATAATTAGTTCTGAAGCCATTATTGAAAGTGGAGCAAGAAATATTATCGATATACTGCAACAAGTTTCAGGCGTTGATATTAGGAGGAGAGGATCTGCTGGTACTCAGGCAGATCTCTATATCAGAGGTGGAGGATTTGATCAAACTTTACTTTTAATTGATGGTATGAAGATGGATGATATTCAAACTGGTCACCATACCCTTAATTTGTTACTACCAATTCATTTGGTGGAAAGAATTGAAATAATTAAAGGTCCAGCTGCAAGAATATTTGGTCAAAATGCATTTAATGGTGCGATCAACATTGTTACAAAAAAAATAATAGAAGATGATGATAATCAGTTTGAAGTTTTCTTAGGAGATGTCTCATATGGCTCATATGAAAAATTTAATTTTTCAATAAACTCAAAACTAACTATAAAAGACAATTATAGTTCATTATTTACATATTCAAGAAACAAATCTAATGGATATAGGTACAATACTGATTTCTCCAATGAATTTTTATTTTTTAAGTCAGAAATTAAGACATCTAAAAATCCAATAAATATATTAAGTGGATTTACTGAAAAAAAATTTGGTGCAAATGGTTTCTATGCAAGTCCCTCTGCGGTTGATCAATATGAAGAAACTCAATCAAGTTTTTTTGGAATTACAAGCATACTACAGAGAGATAATTTATTATTCAAACCAAAAATATATTGGCGAAGAAGTCAAGATGAATATATATACGTTAGAAATAATCCATCAATTTATAGAAACTTACATATTTCTAATAAAATTTATTTTGATTTCGATTTTATTAATTTTTTTGAATCGAGTAATCTTAATTTCGGATTAAATTTTTCAAAATCATTTATTTCAAGTAATAATCTTGGTAAACATGAGAGATTTACTTCAACTTTATATTCTGATTACACCTTTAGATCCAAGAATAAGAAATTTAAATTTTCACCAGGTTTTTCCATTTCACATTTTTCTGATTTATCTTTTCATTTTTTTCCAGGGTTTGATATAGGTTTTGATTTAAATGAAAATTTAAATTTATATGCTAACTATGGTAAAACATATAGAATTCCAACATATACGGATTTATATTATACTGACAGAAATACAATTGGCAATCCTGCATTAGATCCTGAGCACGCCATTAGCAATGAAATTGGAGTTAAATTTATATCGGATAAAATAGAAATTTCTAGCTCATACTTTTATAGAAAATCCAGTAATATTATTGATTATGTTAAGGAAAATGATGATGAAAAATGGCAAGCTACTAATATTCGTAATCTCAATACGAATGGATTCGATTTTGATCTTACATTAGTGTTTTTAAAAAAAAATAGCATAAATATTGCCTATAATTACTTGTTTGATAAATCATTTGTAGAAGAAATAAATTTTTCTCGTTATTCACTTAATTCTTTAAGACATCAATTAAATACCAGATTGATTTTAAAATATTCAAAAAAAGTGTCCCAAAGTTTTATTTATAAATTTGGGCAACGATCTAATAATACATCTCATAGAATTTTTGATACAAATATCAATTATGAAATTTCTGATGGGAATTATTTTTTTATAAATGTCAACAATTTATTTAACGAAAGTTACTATGAAACTAACTTGGTTCCAATGCCGGGAAGGAATTTTTTATTTGGCTTAATGTTCTATTTAGATTAATTAAACTAATTATGTTTTATAATTCATTTAATCTTTTAAAAATTTTTTCATTTTCCCATCCTCTGTACTTTAAATAATCAAATATCCTTTTTTTTCTTTTTAATTTATCTGAATTTTGATATTTACTATTAATTAAATCATATAGTTCATTGAACTTTTTTTTATAATCTTCTTCATCAATTTCGTCTAAACCAATTTCAATATTTTTGTTTGATAATTTTCTTCTTTTAAGCTCAAGAGTTATTCGATTCCTTCCCCAATTTTTAAATTTAAATTTACCTCTAGCGAACGACTTAGCAAATCTAGTTTCATTTAAAAAATCATCACGAATTAACTCATAAATTAAATCGTTTTTTTCATCATCAGAAGGATAATAAGATTTAATTTTTTTCAAAACTTCATTATGACATCTTTCTTGATATGAACAATAATACTGCATCTTTAATTTAAGTTCCTTATAGGATAACTTTGTTTTCATTACAAATAAGTTAAAAAAAAAAGCGGCATAAAGCCGCTTCTTTTTAGTAATTATTAATCTTTCCTTTAGTATTAAAAAATCTATAGTGTAGATATGTATATGAATCACGAGGGATTATTTTTATCATTTTACTATGATTAAATAACCATCTCATACGTATTGAAAAAAATCCTTTTGTCAAATAAGCGGCTATAAAAGGATGAACATGTAGCCTTAATTTACTTTTAGTGACATTTGAATTCTTTAAGATTTTTTCTAAAGAGTTCTCAATTTTATCAATTATAACTATAGGTGCTTCAATTTTACCAATTCCATTTGGATTGTCTTCTTTTGTCCTAATATTCATTTCAGGACGCACCCTTTGTCTAGTCATTTGAATCAAACCTATTTTACTAGGAGGAAGAATTTTATGTTTAGCTTTATCAGATTCCATTACAGCTTTAAAATGATCGAAGAGTTTTTTTCTATTATCTGGATGTGTCATATCAATGAAATCAATAACTATAATTCCACCCATATCTCTTAATCTCAACTGTCTTGCAATTTCAGTAGCAGCAATCAAATTTACTTCAAGAGCTGTTTCTTCTTGATTATTACTTTTATTAGATCTGTTTCCGCTGTTAACATCAACTACATGTAAAGCTTCAGTATGTTCAATTATCAAATACGCTCCTTTGCTCATTGAGACAGTCCTGCCAAAGGCAGTTTTTATTTGACGTTCAATATTGAAGTGTTCAAAAATTGGAGTATCTGATTTGTAATACTTTACAATAGATTTCTTCTTCGGAGCAATTTGTTCAATATAATCTTTAACTTCATAACATAGATTTTTGTTGTTTGAGTAAATACCAGTGAATTTATCATCAAAAAGATCTCTTAAAATTGAAGAGGATCTATTTAATTCGCTTAAAATTCTCGATGGTGTTTTTGCTCCTTTGATTTTTTTACAAAGATTTACCCATTGTTTACTTAAATTTTGTAAATCTTTTTTTAATTCAGCTATTTTTCTACCCTGTGCTACAGTTCTGACAATTACTCCAAAACCTTTAGGTTTACATTCTTCAATTAAGGTCTTAAGTCTCTTTCTTTCTTCTTTACTTCTAATCTTTTGAGATATAGAAATTCTGTTTGAGAAAGGAACTAGAACCAGAAATCTTCCTGCAAATGATAATTCAGAGCTTATTCTGGGACCTTTAGTCGATATTGGTTCTTTAATTATTTGGACGATCAATGTCTGATTGGCTGACAATACATCATCAATTGAACCTTGCTTGTCAATTTCTTTTTCAAAATTGAATTTTTCAAGTGAGGAAGTTTTTATTTTTCCTTCTTTGACAAGCTTTGTAAATTTTAAAAGAGTTTTGACTCTCGGACCTAAGTCATGGTAATGCAGAAAAGCATCTTTTTCATATCCAACATTTACGAATGCTGCGTTAAGTCCTGTAATTGTTTTTTTTATACTGGCGATAAATATATCTCCAACATTAAACTTATTGTTATCTTTTTCTTTATGTAATTCAATAAGTTTTCCATCGTGTAGGAGAGCAAAATCAACCGCTGAACTAATTGAACGAATAATTATTTCTTTATTCACAATTAATTTTTTTAAGTTATACTTTATTTGTCGAAGAACCTTATAGTTTAAGGTTCATTTTCAATGAACTTACTGTTTAAAAGAAACTATTTCTTTTTATGTCTGTTGGCCCTACTTCTTTTCTTTCTCTTGTGTGTAGCGACCTTATGTCTTTTTCTTTTTTTACCGCTCGGCATAAATTTAATTATTGTTTTTTACGTCAGAGACAAAAACCTTTGCAGGTTTGAAAGCAGGAATTGAATGAGCAGGAATTTTAATCGTTGTATTTTTAGATATATTTCTACCAGTTTTTTCAGCTCTTCTTTTTATAATAAAGCTACCAAACCCTCTTAAATATACATTTTCACCTTCACTGAGTGAGTTTTTAACTTCTTCCATGAAATTTTCAACAGTCGCTAAAACTTCATTTTTTTCTAAACCTAAATTTGTTGAAATTTTAGTCACTAATTCTGCTTTGGTCATTTTAACGTTTTGTTTTAATATTAGGTTGCCAAATATATAAATTTATATTCTAAAAAAAATTAATATCATTCTTTATTTAATTTAACTTTGATAGCTTGGTACAAATAAATTTTACAGAAAAATTACTTAATTGGTATTATTTAAATAAAAGAGATTTACCATGGAGAAAATCCTCTGATCCATACGTTATTTGGGTTTCAGAAATAATTCTTCAACAAACCAAAATTCAACAGGGTTTACCTTATTTTAAAAGATTCATTGATAAGTTTCCCTGTGTTACAGCGTTAGCTCAGACATCATCTGATGACTTAATGAATGTATGGCAAGGTTTGGGTTATTATACTAGGGCTTTAAATATGCACAAAACAGCTAAAATTGTTGTAGATAAATTTTCAGGAAATTTTCCAGGAACTTATGAAACACTTATAATGTTACCTGGAATTGGTGATTATACTGCATCTGCGATTAGTTCTATTTGTAATAACGAATATAAAATTGTAGTTGATGGAAACGTAATGCGCCTATTTAGTAGATTATTTAAATTAGAGAATCGGATAAATAGTTTAGATTTAAAAAGAAATATAAAAAAAATTGGGAATGAACTAATTATTAATTCTAATCCTGGAGATTTTAATCAAGCACTGATGGATTATGGATCCACAATTTGTTCACCAAAAAATTATCAGTGTGACAAATGTATTTTTTCAAATGATTGTTTAGCATTAAAAAACAATATTGTTAACTCTCTTCCAGTAAAAAAAAATCCAACAAAAATTAAAAATAGATTTTTTAATTATTTAATTGGTGTATCAAAAAACAATAAAATAAAAATATCAAAAAGAATCAAAAAAGATATTTGGAATAACCTTTACGAATTCCCATTGATTGAGACTAAACAAATTATTAATTATGAACAAACAGATGAAGTATTTTCTCAAATAAGTTACTTTTCAAAAGAAAAATTATTTAAAGAGACAACAGTAAATCATAAACTTTCACATCAAAATCTTAAAATAAAATTTTGGTTATTTAACTGCGACTACGAAGACAAATCTTTTGTTAAAATTAACAGTCTTAAATCTTATCCATTTCCAAAACCAATATTTAATATAATTTCACTAATTCAATAGTTATCTTTACTATATTTGAAATTATGAGTGGATCGTTAAATAAAGTAATGTTAATTGGAAATTTGGGAGATGATATTAAAATGCACAATTTTGAAGATGGAGGATGTATTGGGAGGTTTCCAATAGCTACAAATGAAAGTTATATTAATAAGCAGACTGGTGAAAAAGTAAATAATACTGAATGGCATAATATAGTTGTTAGAAATAAAGCCGCTGAAATATGTAATAAGTATTTAAAAAAAGGTGATAAAGTTTATTTAGAAGGAAAGCTAAAAACAAGAAAGTGGCAAGCTGAAGATGGTCAACAAAGGTATTCTACAGAAGTCCACGTTAATGAATTTAATTTTCTTAATAATAGAAATGACTCTGATAATGATCAAGTTGATTCACCAACTTTGAGTTCATCTAAACCTGCAGAGCAAGAAAACCAAGCTGACGATTTACCATTTTAAGCTCATTTGTCAATATCCTAAATTAGTTTAAAGATTTTTTTATTTATTTAAAAGCAAAAATATTCATTATAATAAATATTAAATAATGAGGACAATGTTTCTATTAATATTAATTTTCTCTTGCGATTTTAGCACTAATCTTCCAAAGCAAAAAGCATATTTTGCACCTGAGTTTAAAACTCCTGAATACGATAACGTTAGTTTGGATTGTGGGTATACTTTTTATAAAAATTTAGAGGCAACAATTAAAGATTTTAAAAATTGTAATTATGAAATAAGTTATGAAAATTTTAATGCTAAAATTTTCATTAATCAAATTGTTTTTTCAGAATCAATGGACAAAGTAACAAATGTTTTTAATCTAAAAATTAATGAAAATTTAAAATATAGTGATCAAGTTATTGAAAGTGATTTTTTTGACTCTGAAAGAAGAATATATTCCAAGCTATATTCATTTATAGGTAATTCACCTTCAAATATTCAGTTTTATTTAACTAATAAGATTGATAAGTTTTTAACTGGAAGCTTATTTTTTGAGACTAAACCAAATTACGATTCATTATATCCTAATATAAATTATATTAAAAATGATATAAAAAAAATGGTGTCTTCATTTAAATGGGTTGATGAATAATTATAATAAAAAATGGGGATTACTAATTGTGCTTTCAATAATTTGGGGGAGTTCATTTATATTAATCAAAAAAGGATTA
>JBELHE010000061.1:0-9450 GCA_042091575.1 Cryomorphaceae bacterium | reverse complement strand
AGCTGTTAAAGCCTTAAGTGAAATATACAATAGGTGGATTCCTAAAGAAAAGATTATAACAACAAATGTCTGGTCTTCTGAGCTTTCTAAATTAGCATCAAACGCCATGCTAGCTCAAAGAATATCATCAATTAATAGTTTATCTGCATTGTGTGAAAAAACAGGAGCAGATATTAATGAAATTTCATTAGCGATAGGCTTGGATCATCGAATAGGTCCTCATTTTTTAAAAGCATCTGTTGCATTTGGAGGAAGTTGTTTTCAAAAAGATATTCTAAACTTAGTTTATCTATGTCAGTTTTATGGACTTTATGAAGTTGCTGAGTATTGGCATCGAGTAGTAAAAATAAATGACTATCAAAAAAATCGTTTTGCTCAAACTATAATTGAACATTTTGATGGAGATCTATCAGATAAGAAAATTTTAATTTTAGGCTGGGCCTTTAAAGCCAACACAAATGATTCTAGAGAATCTGCTTCAATTTTTGTAACTCATAAACTTTTTGATGCAGGAGCAAAAATAGATATCTATGACCCCCTAGTTCAAAGAAAAAATATCATTAAAGATATTAAGGCTATCTGGGGTTACACATTTAATCAAGTTAAACACAGAATATATATTACGAAAGAAAAAATATCATTTGATAAGTATGATGCATTTGTAATACTAACAGAGTATGAAGAGTTTAAAGGTTTTAAAATTGATCCAAATAAGGTTTTTGATGGAAGGAATATATTTAATCACGCTCTATATTCAATCGGAAGAGGCTAATAAGTAAATAAACTATAAAATGATAATTAGTAAAGTAGCTTTTTTATTCAACCAAAAACAAAAGAAAAGTTTATTGATTTTGACATTTATGCTTTTCATTGGCCTTCTATTTGAATTCTTGAGTATTGGAATTTTATTACCTATTCTAAATATATCTGTAAAGGGTGAGAGTTCAACAATATCAGTTATACTTGAATTTTTAAATATTAAAAATTCAAGCCCTGTATTTTTAATAAAATTTGTAGTATTAGTTTCATTAATAATTTACACCCTCAAATTTGTTTTTTTAGTGTATTTAAATAATAAAAATTACAATTTCTTAAATGCCTTTAATGCCTCAATATCAAGTAAATTATATAAGAAGTACTTACACAACGATTTTAATTTTCATATTAGAACCAATAGCTCATTTATACTAAAAAATATAACTACAGAGATTAATTCATTAAGGAGTCTATTAGAAGGAAGCTTGATGATTGTCCTTGAGATTTTAATTTTTATTGGGATAGTTGCATTTTTGATTTTTGTTCAACCTATAGCTGCTTTAATTGTTTTTTCTTTTTTTTCATTTGCTTTTGTAATTTTTCATCTAATATTTAAAGATAGAGTTAAAAAATGGGGGATTGAAAGACAGGAATTAGACAATAAAATTTCTAAAAACCTTCTGGAAACCTTTGGGGGAATTGCAGAGGTAAAAATATTTAGACAAGAAAACTTATTTTTTAAAAAGTTTAATAAAGAAATTTGGTCAAAGGCTAAGATTGGATCAAAATATGACATAGTCTCTCAACTTCCAAAATTTTATCTTGAATACATAACTATAATTTCAGTTTTAGGTTTGTTAATTTTTTTAAATTTTTTAAATGTAAATAGTGAAGAAATTATCACAACACTAGGAATTTTTGCAGCAGCAGCATTCAAAATTCTCCCTTCAATTAATAAGATTATTTTCTGTTCACAAAAAATTAAATTCAACTATCCTTCTCTATCAATAATTTATAATGAATTAAATAATATTGATTACTCCAATAAACCTAATTATAAAAAACAAAAGAATATTAACGTTGATTTAAAAAATATTTGTTTTAAAAATGTTTTCTTTAATTATCCAGATACTGATAATATTTTAGAAAATATCAATTTAAAAATCGATTCAGGTAAAATAATTGGAATTATTGGAAAATCAGGAGAAGGTAAAAGCACTTTAGTTAATCTATTATCAGGACTACTTACTCCTGTTTCTGGTGAAATACAAATTAATAATAATGAGATTAGCAAAAGTTTAATTGATCTTGAAATCCTAGGGTTTGTTCCTCAGAATCCATTTTTACTCGATTTATCTATTAAGGAAAACATATGTTTTGGAAACTCATATAATGAAACTAAATATAACAATGCAATTAATCAAGCTCAATTAAGCGATTTTTTGAATTCATTAGACCATAAAGATGATACAGTTGTTGGGGAAAGAGGTGTTATGATTTCAGGAGGACAAAAGCAACGAATTTCTATTGCTAGGGCTCTTTATAATGACTCACAAGTAATTATATTCGACGAACCCACTTCATCTCTGGATTCAGATACAGAGAATAATTTGCTTCAATCTATTCATGAATTAAAAGAGGGCAAAACTTTAATAATAATATCGCATTCAAAATCAATAATAAAATTTTGTGATGAAGTATACGAAGTTGCTAATAAATCAATTTTAAAAATTATATAATTATAAGCCTCTATGATCTATAATTTTTTCAGAAAAATTGCTAAAATTATTTTCAATTATAAATTGAAAAAAATTAATTCATTAAAAGGTATACATGCTGGAGAAACATGCTATCTAATGGGAACTGGTTCTTCTATAAAAGAAATGGATATAAGGTTGTTTGACAATAAGCCTGTTATAGGTCTAAATGAAATAATATTTCACAAGGATTTTAATAATTTGAAAAAAAAATATTTGGTTTTAACAGAACCATATATCTTTTATCCATTTTATACTAAATTTTTTTGGAAAGGAACATTATTTCCCATTTTTAATCCAAGCTCAAAAATTTTTAAAAAAATGGCAAAAGAAAATAAAGACATACAGTTTTTTATTCATCTTAGTAACTTGTTTTTTTTAAATGGAAAAAATATTTTTTATAACTTTTTAAAATATCCACACCCTAAGTTTCCTGCAAAGTTGAACGATTTAAATTGTTTTAAGGCATCTTTTACTCATGGATTGTCATTAGCAGTATTTCTAGGGTTTAAAAAGGTAACTTTAGTTGGATGTGATTACACTTTTAATCCTCCTAAAGGAAGACATTTTTATGAAAAAGGGAAAGGAGTAAATATTAACATAAAAAATTTTCATTCAGAATTTTTAGAGACTATTCAAAATTTTATAGAAATAGAAACTCTTACACTTGAAAAGAATAATACTATTTTAAGAAGCAAAGAGTATTCAAAATATAAGAATGAAAGCACAAATTACAAAGAAAATTATGAGTTAATAAATCATGATGAGTTTGAGGCTATTAAAAACACAAGGAAAGGAGTCTATTACTTTTAATTATGAGGTATATTATTTTTGACAGAGACGGAACATTAATTGAACATAAACCATACCTTCACAAACCTGAAGATGTCAAGCTTACAACAGGTTCAAGAGAAATAGTTTCAAGTTTTTTAGATAAAGGCTACCTATTATTTCTTCATACAAATCAATCTGGAGTAGAAAGAGGTTACTTTAAAATGGAAGATGTTAAAAAATGTAATGATAGAATGATAGAATTACTTAATATTAATTCAAAAATATTTGAAGATATTTGCATTGCCTCTGACTATCCTCCAAAAAAAAATACATATAGAAAACCATCTGTCAAATTTGGAAATGAACTTATAAAAAAATATAAAATTAACTCAAACCAGCTTGTTTATATTGGTGATAATACTTCAGACCTAGAGACAGCACATAGACTAAATTGTAAAGGATATGGTATTGGGTTCAATAATAAGAATAATTTTATAGATAAATACAAAGTCACTAAAAAATTTAATTTTGCAGTATATGAGTCTTTATCTGAAATTAAAAATGAAATTATAAAAAATGATAAATAAAAAATGAATATAAAAGATTTTTATGTTTACACTGGATCATCTTTAAGAGATGCCTTAAAACAAATAGACAAAAACGGAAAGGGTATTATTTTAGTTTGTAACAGTGATGATAAGATAAAAGGGCTATCGACTGATGGAGATATAAGAAGGCAATTATTAATTAACGATGATTTAGATCAACGTATTGATAATTGTATGAATGAAAATTTTGTATTTGTTAAAGAAAATTCTTCTCATGAAGAAATATATAAGTTAATGGATAATGAAATAAAATGTATACCTGTTTTAGATAATGATATGCAATTAAAGTCAATTTTTTCTATTGACAACCTTCCTCTAAGAGATGAAGGGCTAATTAGTGCTAGAGCAAAGTCACCAGTAAGAATAAGTTTTGGGGGGGGAGGCTCAGACACAACTACCTATTTTTCTAAAAATGATGGAGCTGTAATTAATTCAACAATTTCTCTTTATTGTTACGCTTCATTATTTAAAAGAAAAGATTCAAAAATAACTATTGATTCTCTTGACATAAATAAAAAAGTACATGTCGACAATTTTAAATTACTTGATAGTTTAGACAATGAATTTGGTCTAATTAAATCAGTAATTAAAACAATAAAACCTGACTTTGGCTTTGATTTAATTATTAACTCGGATTTTCCTAGAGGTTCAGGACTTGGAGGATCATCTGCAGTTTGTTCGTCAATTATTGGGTGTTTTAATGAATTTAGAATTGATAAATGGAATCCTTACGAAATAGCAGAAATTGCATTTGAAAGTGAAAGGCTTCAATTAAATATAGCTGGAGGATGGCAAGATCAATATGCAACTGTTTTTGGTGGATTTAATTTTATGGAGTTTCGAGCTAGTAAAAATTTAATACACCCTTTGAGAATAAAAAAAGAAACTCTTCTCGAGTTAGAGAATAATATAATTCTCTGCTATACTAATACCAATCACACTAATGACAATATTCATAAGGCTCAAAAATCAAATACCTCAAGTCAAAAAATTATTGATAATATAAAGGCAAATGTTAAATTATGTTATGAAACCAGAGATTGTTTACTAAAAGGAGATTTAATATCTTTTGGTGAAACCCTGAATAAAACTTGGGAGTTAAAAAAAACATTTGCAGAAGAGATTACAAATGAATACTTAGATGGAATTTATAACAATGCTATAAAAAATGGAGCTTCTGGTGGAAAATTATTAGGAGCAGGTGGTGGTGGTTATTTCATATTTTATGTAAAATCTGAGGAGAAAAATAAATTTCTAAGATGGACCCAGGCTCAAGATATCATTTGTACATCTTTTAAATTCGTTGAAGACGGTCTTAGCTCATGGATAACAAGAAACTAATATGAAAATTGAAAATTTCAAAATATCTAATAAAAGAACATTTATCATTGCTGAGATAGGCAACAACCATAATGGTAGTTTAGAAAGAGCAAAAAAAATGATAAACAAAGCTATTGCCATAGGAGTAGATGCTGTAAAGTTCCAAATGAGACATATTGACGAGGTCTACAGGTCAAAATCTCTTTCAAGACAGGGAGATGATCTTGGAACGGAATATGTTTTAGACTTACTAGACAAGTTTGAACTTACTCAAGCTGAGCATAAAGAACTTTCAAATTATTGTAAAGAAAAAGATATTCTTTACATGTGCACACCATGGGATCATAAGAGTGTTGATGTCCTTGAGTCTTTCAATGTAAAAGCATACAAAGTTGCTTCAGCTGATTTAACAAATATTCCATTAATTAAAAAATTATGTGAAACCAAAAAACCTTTAATACTTTCTACTGGAATGAGTTCTGTTGAAGAAATTAAATTCACTACTGATTTTCTTAATAAAAACAATGCAAGCTTTGCATTGCTTCATTGCAATAGTACTTATCCTGCTCCAATTCAGGATATTAATCTTAATTGGATACATTCACTAAAAAATATTCATTCTATTGTTGGATATTCTGGTCATGAAAGAGGTATTAATGTTTCTCTTGGAGCTATTTCTCTTGGAGCTCAAATTTTAGAAAGGCACTTTACTCTTGATAGGAATATGGAGGGGCCAGATCATGCAGCCAGTCTAGAATATAGTGAATTTAAAAATCTAGTAGAAGGTTGTAGAGAGATTGAGCAAGCTCTTGGAGATGGCAAAATAAAAAAAGTTAGCCAGGGAGAGATGATTAATAGGGAAAATCTAAGTAAAAGTCTTGTTGCATCAAGAGCGCTGAAAAAAGATCATATACTCAAAAAAGAAGATATTAAAATTCTTAGCCCAGGTCAAGGTTTATCTCCACAAATGCTAGACCAACTTATTGGAAAAAAAATAAGTAGAAATATGCAATTTGAGGACTATTTTTTTAAATCAGATATTGATAATCTCATTCATAAGTCTAAAAAGTATAATTTTAATTTAAAATGGGGAGTGCCAGTTCGTTACCATGATTTAAAAGAGTATCAAAAACTAATCTCTCCAGATTTATTTGAGTTTCACCTTTCATATTCAGACATGGAATTGAATATAAAAGATTTTATAAATACTGATTCCAAGTCAGGGTTTGTTGTTCATGCTCCAGAATTATTTAAAGGAAGTAACTTAATGGATCTTGCGTCTCCTGATAAAGAATATCGTAATAAGTCTATAGAGGAAACTCAAAAAGTTATAGAAATAACAAAAGAATTAAATAAGTTTTTCCCAAAACAGGAAAGACCCTTAATTGTTGCCAATATAGGGGGTTTCTCAATGGATAAGCCAATTGAAATAAATCTTAAAGATGATTATTATAATCGATTTTCAGATAGTTTATCTCAATTATCAACAGATGGAGTAGAACTAATTCCACAGACTATGGCACCATTTCCTTGGCATTTTGGAGGTCAACGTTATCAAAACCTTTTTGTTTTACCAGAAGAGATTGTTGAAAAATGCACTTTAATGAATCTTAGAATGTGTCTAGATGTGTCTCATTCAATGTTAACCTGTAATCACTTCAAAATTGATTTTTATGAGTTTATTGATAAAGTAGCCCCATTTACAGCACATATTCATATGGGAGATGCAAAAGGTGTAAATGGTGAGGGCTTACAAATTGGGGAAGGGGATATTGATTTTAATAGACTTTGTAAAATATTAACAGATAAAGCTCCAGAAGCAACTTTCATTCCAGAAATATGGCAGGGTCATAAAAATAATGGTGAAGGTTTCTGGATAGCCCTTGATAGATTAAATGGATTATTATAATTAAAATTATTAATATGTCTAACAGAATAATAAATGAAATAAAAGAATCAATTAAAGTTAAAAGTGATATTATTAAGGATCCCTCACTTTTAATTAAGATTGAAAGTTTAGCAAATGAGATTTTAAAAGCTATTAAAAATGGGGGAAAAATAATCTTTTGTGGAAATGGAGGTAGCTTTGCAGATTCTCAGCATTTAGCAGCAGAATTTGTGTCAAGACTCCGATTTGACAGACCCCCTCTGCCCTCAGTAGCCCTAGGGACAAATAGCTCAAATATAACCGCTGTTGCAAATGACTATGGATATGAAGAAGTTTTTAGCAGAGAGATTATATCTATTGGAAAAGAAACTGATATTTTTATACCAATAAGTACTAGCGGTAATAGTTTGAATATTTTAAAAGCTATTAAATCTGCAAAAGACAAAAAAATCAAAGTGATAGGTCTATCAGGTAAAGATGGTGGTAAAATGAAAGATATATGTGATTTGATTTTAGTACCATCAAACTCAACTGAAAAAATTCAAGAGTCACATATAATGATTGGTCATATTGTGTGCTCAATTGTTGAGGATGAATATTTTTCAAATAAATAATTCTGAATTATATGTCAAGAAAGATTAACACAGGTATTATGCAAGGTAGACTCCTCCCTAAATATCAAGGAAGGTATCAGGCTCACCCACTTAACTATTGGAAACCTGAATTTATGCTTGCTAAAAGTAGATCTCTAGATTGTATTGAATTTATTTTGGACTATAATGATGTAGAAAGTAATCCTCTGATGAATAAAAAGGGTATTATGGAGATTAAAGAGGTGGTCAAGAATAGCAATGTAAAAGTATTATCAGTATGTGCTGACTACTTTATGGAGAGTCCTTTTCATCAAGACAATGATTACGAGATCTCTAAAAGTCAAAATATTTTAAAAAGGCTTATTAATTCATCGGAAATTATAGGAATAAAAAACATTATAATTCCATGTGTTGATCATTCAAGCCTTCATATCAAATCTTTCGATAAGTTTATTGTAAATATTGAAGAGTTAGTTGAATATGCTGAAGAGAAGTCAATAAACATTTGTTTGGAAACAGATCTACCTCCTAAAGAATTTAAAAATTTAATTGATAGTTTCAGCAATAATAACGTTAAGATTAATTATGATATTGGAAATAGTGCTGCGCTAGGCTACAATGTTGAAGAAGAATTTGAATTTTATGGAAATTTTATTTCTGATGTTCATATTAAAGACAGGGTGCTCAACGGAGGTTCTGTTGAACTAGGCACAGGAGATGCTGACATTGATGCACTCGTTATTGAGTTGAAGAAGATTAATTATTCAGGATTAATAATTTTACAAGCATATAGAGATGATCAAGGAATCAATATTTTTGATAAACAATATGATTTTTTTGTTAATAAATTTAAAGGTTTAATATGAAGACTATTGCGCTTATACCCGCAAGAGCAGGATCAAAGGGTCTTGTAAACAAAAATATCAAACTACTTGGTAATATCCATCTTATTGGTTATTCAATTCTAGCTGCTAGAATGACTTCAGAAATAGATGAAGTCTATGTTTCAACTGACTCAAAAGATTATGCTAAAATTGCAAACTATTATGGAGCAAAAACACCTTTCTTAAGACCTGAGAGTTTATCAACTGATACTTCTTCAGATATTGATTTTTTTATTCATGCAGTTGAGTGGTTTAAAAAAAATCTCAATTTAGAACCTTTAAGAATAGTTCATCTTAGACCTACTACTCCGCTAAGAGATCCAAGTATAATTTCTAAAGCTCTTAAGGATATTGAAAGAGATGGTAAATGCACATCGTTGAGATCTTGTCATAAAGCTCCTGAGTCTCCATTTAAATGGTTTCTAAAGGATAATGATAATTACCTTAAAGCGTTCAATAATTTATCACCAGATGCTTCAAATGATCCACGACAAGGTTTTCCAGACGTTTATATTCCTGATGGATATGTTGACATTATTAAAGTAGAAACATTAAAGAAAAACATATTACATGGGGATAAAGTTCGTCTTTTTGAAACACCGGTTACATATGAAATAGATAATGACTCAGATTTTAAGTTTATTGAATATCAACTTGAAAAAGTTGGATCACCAATTTTAGAATTTTATAATAACACATTAAAACAATAATCATGGCAGGAACAAATTTTTCACACAAACCCAAAAGCGTTAAAAAAGTAAATACTGACTTCAGAAAAATTGTTACAAAAATTCCAGTGCCTCAAAGTATACCACTGTTAGAAAGAATTTATGAAACTGAGTCAAGATCAATGCATGGGCAAATTCCAGT
>JBELHE010000060.1:0-9756 GCA_042091575.1 Cryomorphaceae bacterium | reverse complement strand
AGCTGTTTTGTCAACAGTTCCTTTGATAGTCATGGAATCGTTTTTAGATATTGGCTCACTAAACCCATTACGATTCAAAACTTTGAATGCATTTTTATTTAATGCAGGATTACCAGATCTAAAACTTAAATGTCTTGGCATATTATATTAACTTTAAGGCGTGAAAAAATCTATTTTAATATTACTCTTATTTTGTATCAATAATTATGCCCAAAAAAATGAAGATTCAAATGAGATATTTCCTGTTTTTCCAATTTGTAAATTATTAGCTGATACTAAGCAAGAACAATGTTTTGCAGAGTCACTTCAAGAACATATTGAAAAATACTTTTTTTATCCAAAAACTGCATGGGATATAGATCTTGAGGCAATAGTAAAAGTACAATTTGATATTAATGAAAAAGGAGAAATTAATAATATACTTCCATCTGCAAATATTGTTGGCGTTACATTTGTTGAGAGAGAGGCATTTCAAGCAGCAAAACAACTATTTCAATTTGCAGCAGTGCAAATGATGGAAAAATTGCCTTTATTAACGCCAGCCAAAGTAAATGATATTCCAATAAAAAAAACTTTTCAAACCTCAATCACTTTTAAAATTCCAACAGAACTGTCTTTTAATGAAGTTGATAATGCTCCAATTATTAACGGGTGTCAGGAGAGTTCAGCTGAAGAATCGAAAATGTGTTTTAAAGAGTCAATAGCTGAACATATAAGGAAAAATTTTAAATATCCCCGACGGGCAATAAAAAAGGAAATTGAGGGAGATGTATTTATTCAATTTTCAATAAACAGGGATGGTTATCTGGTTGATTTTACAACGATTGGTCCAGATCGAATTTTAGAAGACGAAGCATTCAGAATTATGTCTTCTCTTCAAATATTAAAACCAGCTAATTATAATGGTAAAAACGTAAAAATAACCTATGCTTTACCTATCTCTTTTAGACTTGATTAAATTTTATGTTTTATTGTTGATTTAATAAAAAAACTGCTATTAAATTGAATTATTATTAAAAGAAAAATTAAAAATTATATTATTAAAACTTTGTAAAATGATTAGTATAATTTAGTTAAATGATTAAAATAGTGCCATTTGAAAAAAAAGATTTTTATAAAATTAAAGAACTATTGATAAATGGGTTTTCTAAAAGTTTCAATAAAGAATTAAATAGTGATTTTTTAGAAAATGATAATTGTTACGGTTTTGTTGCTAAAGATGAAAAAAAAACTGTTGGCTATGCGTCAATTCACATCATTGAGAAATTAAACAGAAAATCTTGTTTAATTGAAGATGTAGTGATTCAAAAAAGTGAGAGAGGTAAAGGTATTGGTAAAAAATTGATTGAGTTTTTAATTGATTTTTCGAAATTAAAAAAGTGTGATAAAATCATTTTAAATTCAAATGAGTCAAATATTCCTTTTTATGAAAAATTAGGATTTTTTAAAAGTGAAATTCAAATGATAATTAGAAATTAAATTATGTGTGGAATAGTCGGTTATATCGGAATTAATAATGCAAAAGATTTTTTAATTGAAGGTCTAAAGAAGCTAGAGTATAGAGGATATGATTCCTCAGGTATTGTATTATTTAACAAAAAAGCATATTTAAAAAAAAGCAAAGGTAAAATCAAAGAACTTGAGAAAACACTCGTTGAATCCAATCTTAGTTTTGCAACTGTAGGTATAGGACATACTAGATGGGCAACTCATGGTGTTCCAAGTAAAAAAAATTCACATCCACATGCATCTAACTCTGGAAAACTTTTTATTGTCCATAATGGAATAATAGAAAACTATGAATCAATTAAAGAATTTTTAATTAAAAAGGGTTATAAATTTGAATCTGAAACTGATACAGAGGTATTAGTTAACTTGATTGAAGAAGTTAAAAAAACAGAAAAAGTAAAGCTTGGTAAAGCAGTAAAAATAGCATTAAATCAAGTTGTTGGGGCATTTGCTATTGCTGTATTTGATGTAGATTTTCCAGATGAAATTGTTGTTGCCAAATTGGGCAGTCCATTATCAATAGGAATTGATAAAAATAGTTTTTACATAGGCTCTGATCCCTCTCCTTTTTTAAAATACACTAAAAGATGCCTTTACTTAAATGATCACGAAATGGCTATTTTAAGCAAAAAAAAAGGATTAATTCTTAGAAATTTTTTAACCGATAATATCGTTAATCAAAAAATTGAAAGTTTAAAACTGAAAATAGAACAGGTAGAAAAAAGTGGCTACAAGCATTTCATGTTAAAAGAAATATTTGAACAACCAAAAAACATCAAAGATGCTATTAGAGGTAGGATTTTATTACACCCTGATAGAATAAAAATCTCATCAATAGAAGAGCACATTGAAAAATTTAAGAAAGCCGAAAGATTAATTTTTATTTCCTGCGGAACTTCATGGCACGCAAGTCTTCTAGGAGAGTATTATTTTGAAGAATTAGCCAGAATACCTGTAGAGGTTGAATATGCTTCTGAGTTTAGATATAGAAACCCCATTATAAAGAAAAATGATATAATTATACCAGTATCTCAATCAGGGGAGACTGCTGATACATTAGCTGCTATAAAAATGGCAAAAGAAAAAAACCCTTTTCTTTATGGAATATGTAATGTTGTTGGTTCTTCAATATCTCGTGAAACAGATTCTGGAATTTATGTCCATGCAGGGCCAGAAATTGGAGTTGCGTCAACAAAGGCTTTTACTTGTCAGGCTGTAGTTATTTTAATGCTTGCAGTTGATATTGGATATAGATTAAGAAAAATAGATATTATCAAATATAATTACTTAATTAACGAATTTAATAAGCTTTCAGATTATGTTGATATCGTTTTAAAAAATTCAAAAGAGGTTAAAAAAATAGCAAATAAATATAAGAATGCTTCAAACTTTCTTTATCTAGCGAGAGGATTTAACTTTCCAATTGCACTAGAGGGAGCTTTAAAGCTAAAAGAAATTTCATATATACATGCAGAAGGTTATCCTGCTGCAGAAATGAAACATGGTCCCATCGCGTTAATAGACAATAATATGCCAGTGGTTGTAATAGCAACAAAGAAGGGTAATTATCATAAAATTCTAAGCAACATAATGGAAATTAAAGCCAGAGGAGGAAAAGTAATTGCAATTTTGACTAAAGGAGATAAAGAAATTAAAAGAATTGCTGATGATTTCATAGAAATACCTGAAGTTGACGAACTGATTATTCCTATTATAGCTAATATTCCTCTACAACTACTTTCTTATTATATTGCTGAGTTCAAAGGTTGTGAAATTGATCAACCAAGAAATTTAGCAAAATCTGTCACGGTGGAGTAAGTTTGTGTATTCATTACTTATATAATTCTCAAATTAGGATTTAATATAATTATGAGATTTAAATAATTTAAAATAAAGATTCTCCATTTTCATCAGTTGTTAATATTTCTGTCATATAGTTCAGAAAAGGTCTAATTACTTTAAATGAGTGTTCTACCCTATTTATAAATTTTTTATCTAAAACTTCTTTGTCTGAATAGTGGATTTTATATATAAACTGTTTCTTACGAATTAAATCTATGTTTGGGTGATTTTTATCAAAATTTTTTGGGGCTGTTTTAAGTTGACTTCCTTTTAATTCTCCCCAAATAGAATGAATTTTATTTGATTTTAAAATCTTTCTAAATCTATTAGCGTTATATAAAAACTCTTTACGAATTCGATATAAATCTTTTGGATTTGGATCCCAGAATCCACATGCTAAGAAGTTATTGTTTGGCGAAATATGTAAATAATATCCTCCTCTTAAATGAGGTTTTATACGGTTCCAATACAATCCAAAATGAGTTTTAAATGGGGTTTTATCTTTAGAGAATCTTATATCTCTGTAGACTCTAAAAAGCTTAAAACGATCTATATTATCAAATTCATTTAATCGATTTTTTACCTCCTCTCCAAAGACCTTAACTTCAAATTCTAATTCTTTAAATCTCGACTTATTTTTAGCAAACCAATCGCGATTATTATTTTTTTTTAATTTTTTAAAAAATCTTACTGAACTTGATAACAACATACGCTAATAAATTATGATTAATTCAATTATCAATTTTAACTAAATTTTTTGGCCATGGGTCTTGAAATTGATGTCCATTTTTCCAATATTCTATTTCATTATCTGTAAGAAAACAGGATTCAAGTTGATTAACAAATTGGTCTATGCTTTTTTTATCTCCAATAACAGTTAGATCACAACGTCTATCTCCAAATTCTCCAGATTCTTTATTTAATTTTTCTTTAATTAATGTTATCTCTTCATCTAATAGACCATTATTTAAATCTTCAATAATTCCTATTTGCCAAGTACCAATGAACTCTAAACTAATATTCCCTGCAGCTTGATTCCAAAGAAGTGATTGCTTGTCTCGGCTAGCAAGCCAGAAAAAGCCTTTGCTTCTAAAGATTTTTTTGTCAAGATATTGATGACAAACATCCCATAGTCTTTGAGGATGAAATGGACGCTCATCACTTAAAATTCTAGTAGCTAAATCGTAAGGCTTATCTAAATTCTCTTCAATTTCCAAAACAGGTTCTAATTCCTCAATCAATTTCTGAACATTGAAATAATTATACTCCCTCATTTTTAATATTGAATCAATTGAAAGATTTCCAAATTGTACAGAATTTATAGATGAATATGGGTTAATCTTTTGAATGTGATCAATAAGGTTTTTTAATTTATCACCCTCTATCCTATCAGCTTTAGTAAGGATTATATGACTGCCAAACAGAATTTGTTCAACCAATAAGTTTACTGTATCTCTGTTACCTTCTATCATGTTTTTTTGCATATTAGGGATAAGAGTTTCACCATATTCAAAATCATGTGCCATCATCAGACTATCAATCAGTACAAGAACAACACTTAATTTTGCTTTTAAGTGTTCTTTAAAATATTTTATTAAAGGCATTGGATGACAACTTCCAGACGTTTCAATAATTATTAGATCTGGGTATTTACTTGTGAGTATATTATTAATTATTTCATCAAGTTTTTCAATTCCTTTTTTACTGCTAATAACACAAGAAGAAATAGATTTTAAAATAGTCTCATCTTCCTCAATAATAGAGCTTTTAGCAAGGACCTCTCCATCTACATCTAGCTCACTCATATCATTTACAATTGCAAATATGGCTAACTCTTTTTTTTTGGATTGAGTTAAAAGATTTCTAAACAATGTTGTCTTCCCTGAACCAAGAAAACCGTTAAGAATAACAACTGGCACTTGATTTAAATCGTGCATTATTTAAAATTTAAAAATTGTTATAAATTCTATGATTTAAATTTATCAAAAGAATATTTTCCAGGACCGTTGATCATTAAAACAACAAATACCGCTAAAAACAAAACGGCTTTTTCAATTCTAGAAAATGGATCGCCGAAATGAACTATGAATATTGCTACAAACATAGTAGCAGCTGGAAAAAAGCTAAAAAATTTTGTTTTAAATCCAATGATAATAAAAATTGGAGCAATAAGTTCAGAAAATACAGCCAAATATAAAGTCGGAATTTCACCAATTCCTATTGGATCGGAAAATTTTAAATTTCCATCAATTATCTTGTTTAATTTTCCTAAGCCATGTCCATAAATCATGGCACCAGAAAAAGTTATTCTTAATAAAAGAAGAGCTAAATTATTCATGATATTTTTTTAAAAAATTATTTCAATACCGTAATATATAAAAAATGACACTACAATAAACCTTAATGTCTTGCCAATTAACATCCATATACAAACTCTTAAAAAATTTACTTTAAAAAATCCAAGGCTTAAGGCTAATAAATCACCAAAAAAAGGCATCCAAGAAAAAAATGCAATCATTGAACCATATTTGTCAATCTTTTTTTTCAAATTAAGGACCTTTTCTTTCTTTATTTTAAAATATTTTTCAATTTTTTTCCAATCACCAATTTTTCCAATATAATAAGTAAGTATACTCCCAAACCAATTTCCCATAGTAGCAATAAAAATACTTATCGGAAGGTTAAATCCTTTCGCAATAAGAACACTCAGAACAATTTCAGGGCTTAGCGGAATTAGTGTAGCAGAAAGAAAGCTTGAAATGAATAAACCTAAATAACCTAATTCTTGTAAATATTCCAAAATAAGATTTTTTCAAATCTAATTATTTATAAACTTTTTTATTAAAAATCCTTCTCAAATTTAAAGTATCTCCAAGATCCTCTTGCATTTTTATTAGTTCCTCATACATTAAAGTAATCAATTTAATATTTTCATTTACATCTATTAAATTAGTTGTCTCGTGTGGATCTGTTTTTAGATTATAAAACTCCATCCTCTTATTTTGTGGAAAAAACATCAATTTATAATCGTCTTTTCTGATCATTCTTTGATAATCATAATATTCATTTCCACAACAACCATAAGTACCATAAATAGCTGAGTGAGTTTTTTCTTTTTTTTCATCAATTAAAATTTTATAAAAACTTTTAAAATCTATTTCTTCTGGGATAGGAAGATTTGCTAAATCATAAGTTGTTGGAACTATATCTTGTAAATATACATCCGAACTAAATGATGAATTTGGTTTTATTTTTGGACCAGAAATAATCATAGGCACTCTTATACTATGATCATATAAACTTTGTTTACCAATTAAACCATGTTGTCCAACAGACAATCCATGATCAGATGTAAAAATAATATATGTATTATTCAATAGTTTTTTATTTTCGAGGTGTGATATAACCTTTCCCACTTGCTCATCTAAATGACTTATTATAGCATAATATTCTTGGAGATGCTTTTTTACAGCATACTCTGATCTTGGATATGGGGCTAAAGCTTCATCTCTTAAACCAGGATCATTTCCAATTTCATACATATATGGATGTTGTGGAGTATAATTAATAGGTAATGAAATATTTTCAATTGGGTACATATCTAAAAACCTTTTTGGAGCTTGCCTAGGATCGTGAGGAGCATTAAAGGCTAAGTACATGAAAAATGGATTTTGAAAGTTTTGTGAATCATTTATAAATTCAATAGCATCATCGGTTATAACTTCACTCCAATGTTTACCTCCTTCCCAAAATCCACCAAAAATGGAATCATCAGGTCTCCAAGAATTATCATTTGTATCAATAGGTCTGCCATATCCTGGGGGCATATAATTACTAAATTCATTTAAATCATTTGACTCCTTTTCCCATATAATTAATTGTTTATTATATTTTTTGCTATTATCTTTTGGCATTCCAGGTTTAGGATTTTTTACAACATCAAATAGTTTTTTTACAGGTAAGTTAACATGCCACTTTCCAGTCATGTACGTTCTATAACCATTTTTTTTAAATCTAACAGGCCATGAATTCAAAATTGCTTTATTTTGATGTTTGTCATTTGAATCAACCCAATCCTTTGCTCTCCAAACTGATTTTCCAGAAATTATCATTGATCTTGAGGCAACACAAACAGCTCCATGCCAGCCACCCATATTGTATGCATTAGTTAAAGTTGCACCACTTTTAGCCAGCTTATCCAGATTTGGCGTTATTACATCACCGTTACTAATAATTCCAAGTGTATCATACCTTTGATCATCAGTATATATAAAAATAAAATTTGGATTATTGTCGATGCTGGTCTCACAACCTAAAATAATAGTAATAATAAATAGGTGTATAATAAATTTCATTAACTTAAATATAGTTAATTAGAAAATTAATTGAGGATGAAGGAAATAACTAAGCAATATCTAAAAAGAAAAATTAATAAGCTTAACAAAAAAATTCATAGAGCAGAAGATCAAGATGCTAACAATAAAGTATGGTGGAGAAAAATGAAATTAGGTAAATTGAAAAATAAATTAAATAAAATCAAGTGAAAAAAAAATTAAATGATAATCAAATTATTGAATCCTTATCAAATCTGTCACTTAGTTGGACCTTTGATGATGGATGCTTAAAAAAGATATTTAAATTTAAAAGCTTTAACAATGCTATCCAATTTATTAATTCAGTTTCTGTAAAATGTAATGAGCTAAATCACCACCCAAAATGGACTAATATTTATAACTCTGTTGAGGTTGAATTAAACACTCACGATATAGATGGAATTTCTGTACTAGATTTTGAATTATCTGAATTTATGAATAATACATATATAAAAATTGAAGACAATTAAAGTGGTAGCTAAATTTTGTTAAATTGAAAAATCTTATTTTCATTTTTTTTTGCTTGCTACTATCTTTTCAAAATAATTTAAGAATTCAAAACTATTTGCTTGAAATTAAAATTCCTAATATCAAAGAAAATGGCACAATTTATATAGCTATTTATGATAATGCTAAAGATTTTAATTCAGGTGATGAATCACAAGAAATAATGGCTTATAATATAATTGAGCCAGTTTCCGAAG
This sequence comes from Cryomorphaceae bacterium, assembly GCA_042091575.1. Taxonomy (GTDB): domain Bacteria; phylum Bacteroidota; class Bacteroidia; order Flavobacteriales; family Flavobacteriaceae; genus Eutrophosalina. Next base: position 1,328 of record JBELHE010000060.1, on the reverse strand, counting down.
GTATTTATATTAAAAAAATATTATTAGAAAAGGGAGATTATGCTGTAAAAGTTCTTGTTGATTCAAATGGAAATGGAGATATTGATTTTAATTTTCTTGGCTTTCCCAAGGAGCAATATGGTTTTTCAAATAATGTAATTGGATTATTTAGTGAGCCTAATTTTGATAAGGCATCAGTTGAAATAAATGAAAATAAAAAAATTATAATTACATTAAGATAATTAAGTGTATAATTCATGTCTAAAAATTAATTCATATAAATACTTTATTTTTGTATAAACACTTAAAATGAATCAACTTGAATTTTTACAGACAGAGTTTTTAGAAAATTCAATAAAAAGCTATATAATATTTGCTTCAATCCTTTTATTAGGTCTTTTATTCAAATCTTTAATAAGCTCCTATTTTAGGAAAATTATTTACAAAGTAGTAGGTGATAGTTCCAATACAAACGGAAAGTCTGAATTCGATTCATTACTCAAAAAGCCACTAAGTTATTTTCTTATAATCTTAATATTATTTTTCTCTTTTAATCAATTAAGTTTTCCTAAATCATGGAATTTAATTGGTTCTGAAGAACTAGGAATAAAAATGATTTTAGATAAAGGTGTTTCCTTTCTTATTCTTATAACAGTGTTTTGGACTGTTATAAGAATAATTGATTATGTTGGTTTGAGACTAAAATCCAGAGCCGAAAAAACAGAGAGCAAAATGGATGACCAATTAATTCCATTTGCAATTGAAATAGGTAAAGTTTTGGTTTTCATTTTTGGTGCTTTAATTATTTTAAGTAATATTTTTGATGTCGATGTTACTGCGTTAGCGGCTGGACTTGGAGTTGGTGGTGTTGCTATAGCTCTTGCTTCAAAAGAGAGTCTTGAAAATTTACTTGGCTCATTCACTATTTTTTTTGACAAGCCATTTCAAGTAGGAGACATAATTACAATCGGTTCAATTACTGGTGTAGTTGAAAAAGTTGGTTTTAGAAGCACAAGAGTAAGAACTTTTGATAAAAGTTTAGTTACCATTCCTAATAAAAATCTCATTAATAGTGAATTAGATAATTTAAGCTTGAAACCTGTTAGAAAAGTTAAAATTGATCTCGGATTGACATATAGTACATCAGTGGATCAAATTAAAAATATTGTTAATGAAATTCAAGAATTAGTTGATGGTCACCCAAATACTAATGAGGACGGGTTAGTTAGATTCATGAATTTTGGAGCAAGCTCACTAGACATCATGGTAGTTTACTTTACAAACAGTCCAGACTGGAAAATATTAGTTGATACAAAACAGGATATTAATTATAAGATAATTGAAATTGT